>JAEUJL010000322.1 GCA_016794835.1 Gemmatimonadota bacterium
TCCTGCACCATGCGCGCGTCGACCTGGTACAGCGAGTCCGGCGTGCCGCCCAGCAGCGGGGCATTCTGGCCCACCCAGGCCTGCGCGACCCCATCCTCGATCTTGGACGGCGCGAGGTGGTAGTTGAGGTAGCCGTAGAACCCGAGCTTCCGGGCGAGCTTCATCTCCTCTTCCGTGACGCCATTCGTCACGCGACGCACCAGTCGTGTGAGCGCGGCGTCCCACCCCTTCGTCGTGATCGTGACCTTCTTGAACGGGTCGAACGATGGATCCGGCGACTGGTTCAGCAGGCGACGCACCATCCCGCGGGCGGCCGTCGTCTTGCCGGTCGGCGGCTGCTGGGCCTGGAGGCTCGAGGATCCGGTAAGGGAGGCGGCCGCGAGGGTGGCGCCGAGGGTGAAGAACCGTCGGCGCGAGGTGCGCTCGTCCTGCGGGCGGTCGGCTTCCTGGCGGTCGGGTTCGACCTCGAGCGTGGCTTCGGTCAAGTCCTTCATGCGGATCCCCGGTAAGTCATGATCGGGTGCGGCAGGGTCCCCGGCGGCGGGGCCCTGAAGGGTGGCGGAACCTGCGCCAACCCGGTGGACAATGCAAATACCATCCCACCCCTACGCGCCGTAATCCAGCGCACAGGCGACCGCCGTTTCGCGCGAAATGTCACGCTTTCGCGCCTTCCCACCGCACCATGGGCGGCCGTCGCTCCCCGTGGTGCCGCAACGCTTGTGGCACCTTGCCACGACAGCGTCGCTCCGGTCGGCGCACCCAGCGATGAGCTGCAGCGCACGCCGGCGGGAGCGCCCCTCGCCCCGGCTTGTACCGTCGGTCCTACTGACCGATGAGGTCGGCGTCTTCCCCGGTGCCCCCGGCCTTCCCATCACGACCAAACGTCATGAGGTCGAAGCCGTTCGGGTTGCGCACCCCGGGACTGGTGAACACCCAGTCGCGGCCCCACGGATCGGTCGGCACGTCCTTGCGCAGGTAGGGGCCGCGCCACGCCGGGGCCACCGCGGCCCCGGGGTTCTCCCGCAACGCCTTGAGTCCCTGGGCGGTGGTCGGATAGCTCCCGTTGTCGAGGCGGTAGTTGTCGAGGGCCGCACCGAGGGTGGCCATCTGGGTCTTCGCCGCGACGTCCTTCGCCTCGCTCACGCGCCCGAAGATCTGGGGCGCCACCAGGCCGGCCAGCAGGCCGAGCACGATGATCACCACGACCAGCTCGATCAGGGTAAAGCCCGCGCGTCGCGTCATGGGAGGGTCGCGTTGATGGAGTAGATCGCCTGCAACATGGCGAGGGCGATGAAGCCGACCAATCCCCCGAAGATGACGATCAGCAACGGCTCGAGCAGGCCGACGGCCTGTCGCAGTGAGCGCTGGACGCCGGATTCGAGGGTATCGGCCACGCGACCGGCGGCGGCGCCGAGGGCCGCCCCTTCCTCGCCGACCGCAAGCAGTTGGACGGCGATCGGTGGCAGGAGCCCGTCGAGGGCATCGGCCAGCCGGGAGCCCCGTTCCACCCGCGCGATGGCCGCGTCGAGCCCGCGCGCCAGGAACTCGTTAGGTACGGCGTCGCGCGCGATGCGCAGGGCCCCCAGCAGCGGCGTGCCCCCGTCGAGCAGCACGCCGAGGGTGCGCGCGAACCGGCCCGTATTGACCTCGAGGTCCAGGCGGCCCACCCCGGGCAGGCGGAGCCGGGCGCCATGCCACCGGAGTCGCGTGTCGTCGTCGCGCACCAGCCAACGTGCCGCGACCAGCGCAATGGCCCCCAGGACGAGCAGTGCCGGCCCGGCGCGCGTGATCCAGGCGCTTGCGGTCACAAGGATCCGGGTGCTGACCGGGAGCGTGGCCCCGGCGGCATCCAGCATTGCGACAAACCGCGGGACCACGAAGCCCAGCAGGACGATCACGCCGGCGCCCGCGATGACCCCCAGCAGTGCCGGGTACAACAAGGCGCCCTGCAGCCGCGCGCGCAGCTCGCGCGCCGCGTCCAGCTGGTCGGCGAGCCGCTCGAGCGACGGCCCGAGGGTGCCGCTGGCCTCGCCGGCGCGCACGAGGGCCGGGGCCAGGGTGCCAAACAGTGCCTTGCGCGCGTGCAACGCGGCCGCCAGCGACTGCCCTCCCAGCACATCGTGGCGCACCTCGGCGAAGGCCGCCACCACGTCGGGGTGTCCGGCATGGCCGCTGGCGAACTGCAGGGCGCGCTCCAGCGTGGCGCCCCCGGCGACCATCGTGGCCAGGGTCCGCACGGCGGTGGCCAACGCATCATTCCGGGAGCCGCGCCAGCGGCGCGCGGGGCGTCCGCCGGCATTCCCTACCTGGAGCGCGACGGGCACGAGGGCGCGACGTCGCAACTCCTCCATGGCGTCCTGCTGGCTCTCGGCCTGCAGGACCCCCTCGACCATCTCGCCGGCCGGGGTCGCGGCGCGATACGACCACCGTCCCGCCGTGCTCATGTCGCGTCGCTCCCCTCGGTCACGCGCAGCACCTCGGCGCGGGACGTGAGGCCGGCTCGCACCATCGCCTCGCCGGCGACCGCGAGTGACCGCGTGCCGCTCGCGTGCGCCACCTGCCGCAGCGTGGCCAGTGACTCCCGCGCGACCACGGCCCGCCGGAACGCCTCGTCCGGCACCAGCAACTCGTACAGGCCGGCGCGCCCGCGGTAGCCCGAGCCGCGACAGGCGTCGCATCCCTCCGGGACGCGCGAGCCGTCCGCCGCGGGCCGCGCACAGGTCGGGCAGAGGAGGCGCACCAGCCGCTGCGCCAGGATCGCCTGGACCGTCGCTGCCACCAGGTAGGGTTCGACCCCCATGTCCACCAGCCGCGTCACGCCGCTCGCCGCATCGTTGGTGTGCAGCGTGGAGAAGACCAGGTGCCCCGTCAGCGCGGCCTGCACGGCCACGTCGGCCGTCTCCCGGTCGCGCATCTCGCCCACCATGACGATGTCCGGATCATGGCGCAGGATCGAGCGCAGCGCCTGGGCGAAGCCCAACCCGGCCTTGCGATGGACCGGGACCTGGGTCACGCCGGCCAGTTCATACTCGACCGGGTCCTCCACCGAGACCAGCTTCACCCCCGGGGTGTTCAGGTGCGACAGGGCCGCGTAGAGCGTGGTGGTCTTGCCGGACCCGGTCGGGCCGGTGGCCAGCACCAGGCCGTTGGTGCGGCGCAGGACCTCGCGCAGGCGGGTGGCCAGCTCCGGGGGCATGCCTAACGCGTCGAGGGTGCGGGCCTGCCCGCCCCCGTGGTCCAGGACGCGGAGGACCGCCGACTCGCCGTGCAGCCCGGGGAGCGTCGCGACGCGCACGTCCACGTCCCGGCCACCGTGGCGCACGCGGGCGCGCCCATCCTGCGGCAGGCGACGTTCGGCGATGTCCAGGCCGGCCAGCAACTTGACCCGGCTCAGGGCCCCGGCGGCCAGGGCGCCGGGATAGGTGGCGAGGTCGTGCAGGACCCCGTCCTCCCGCAGCCGCACCCGCAACCCGTCGGCGGCACTCTCCAAGTGCACGTCGCTCGCGCCGCGCCGGAGCGCCTCGGCGATCGCGGCATTCACCAGTTGGACCACCGGTGCGTCGTCGGCCTGCGCGCGCAGGTCGCCGAGTCCCACCATCGCGTCGGTGGCCACGGGCGCGCTGACGGTGGCCTCGCGTCCCGCCGCCAGGAGCGCCGCCTGCACGTCGTTGAGTGCCGCCTCCACCAGGCGCACCTCGCGGCCAAAGCGCCGGCGCAGGGTGTCGAGGACGGTCGGGTCCACGGGCCGGGCGGCCGCGACGACGACGACCCCGTCCGCGCCGACCTGCAGCGGCACGAGGGCGTGCTGCTCCATGAACGGGGCCGGCAGCTCGGCGGCGAGCGGTCCCGAGGCGGCGTCGCGGAGCAGGTCAGACACGCGCGGTCACTCCGTGGGGGGCTTCTTGCGCAGGGGGGTGCCTAACGTGTCAGGCACCGCCCCGGGCAGCTGGCCATTCATCCGCTCGCGCACACGCTCGCGCAGGGCGTCCGCATCCTCGTCGGAGCGGACGATGTACGGCGTCACGAAGATCGCCACTTCCGTGCGGTTGCGGCTCGTGCTGCGCCGCTTGAACAGGTTCCCCATGATGGGGATGTCCCGCAGGAAGGGGATCCCGCTCTCGACCTCTTCCTGCGTGGTGCCAATGAGGCCGGCGATCACCACGGTCTGCCCGTCCTTCATCACGGCGCGCGTGGACGCCTCGCGCGTCGAGATCACCGGGGCGTTGAGCGCAGAGGGCAGGGTCTGCGACGTGAGGGACGACACCTCCTGCAGGACCTGCACGCTGACGTAGTCGTCGCGGTTGATCGTCGGGACGATCGTCAGCGAGGTCCCCACCTCCTCGTACTGCACGTTGCGGTCGATCGCGACGTCGTTCCCCAGGCGGGTGGAGGCAATGAAGGGGACGCGGCTCCCGACCAGGATGCGCGACTCCCGGTTGTTCGTCGCCACCACCGACGGTGTCGAGAGCACCTTGACCTGTGAGCGCGTGCTCAGCGCCCGCAGGATCGCCCGCACGTTGGCGTTGCGCAGGGTCACGACCCGCACCGCGAAGTCGCGCGCCCCGCTGGAGTCCGAGGCCCCGACGTTCCCGAAGGAAGTCTGCGTGCTCCCACCGACCGTCGACCAATCCACCCCGAACTGGTCTCCCCGCCCGAGCGTGACTTCGGCCACCGTCACCTCGAGCAGCACCTGGGCCGGTCGCACGTCGAGGGACTGGACGGTCTCCTGCAGCAGCGGAAAGTTGGGCGGCGCCGTGCGGATCAGCAACGAGTTCGTCGGGCCGTGCGGCACCACGGTGGTCTGCCCCATGAGGCTGCCGGGGCCGCCCGCGGAGTCGCGTGCCGCCGCCGGCGCCTGGTTGACGATGACCGGCGGGAGGGTGGCCTCGCGCCGCATGCGGAACGCGTCGGTCTCCCGCTGCCGGAACGCATCCAGGTTGCGTGACAGGCTCAGGTCGTCCAGGGAGCGGGATCCGCCACCGGCCACGGTCACGCCGAACAGCTGGCCTAACGACTCGGCCAGGTCGCTGGCCTGCGCATACTGAAGCGGCACCACGAAGGTGCGGAGCCCGGCCTCGCCCTGGGACCGTTCATCCAGCCGGCGCAACACGTCGAGGTAGCGTCGCACGTTCGAGGCCCGGTCCGTGATCAGCAACGCATTGGACCGCGCGACCGCCTCGATGGTCGCCGTCCCCGACACCATCGCTTTGAGCGCCGCCGCTCCCTCGTCGGCGCGAATGGACTGCAGCGGCACCAGCTGGGTGATCAGTCCCATCGGCGCAGGTTCCGCGAGGGTGGCGCCAAACCCCACCCGCCCCGTCTTGGGCGCGGCCCCCGCCGGATAGACCTTGAGCATCTGGCCATCCTGCAGCATCACGAGCCCGTGCGTCTCCAGGAGCGACTCCAGGATCCCCGGGAGCTCCGCGGCCGTGACCGGTGCGGCCGTGGAGAAGGTCACCCGCGCGGTGGCGCTGTCCCCCACCATCACGCTCAGGCCCATGGTGGACGCCAGCGACCGGATCACGTCAGCCAGGGGCGCATCACGGAAGTCGAGCCGCGTGCCCTGCGCACCCGCGCGGGGCGCGCCGACCACGGCGAGCAGCAGGGCCAGTCGGCCGAGCCACGGACATCGGGACCTGAACATCATGCCTCCGGTTCCAGTCGTAAGGTGCGGCGCCCGCCCGGCCCGCGCAGCACGACCACCCGCGGGTCGATGGCGAGGACCGTGAAGCCGCCGTCCCGGTCACCGACGGCGTAGAGCCGCGGGCCGGATGCAAGAGAAAGTTGGAGCAGCGCCCGCGGGCCGCCGGGGGCGACCACCGTGCCGAGCAACCGCGGCACATCACCGGCGAGCATCGCGCTGTCGGGGGCCATCCCGGCGAGCGGGTCCGCCGGCGGCGGCACCATCCCGCTGGCGCTTTCCTCGGTGAGCTCGACCGGTTGGTAGCGCGCGGCCGGCGGGGTGCGCGTGGCCACGAACACGTTGGCCATCACCACCTCCTCGGCCGCCGTCGTGGCGACGGCCAGGGCCGGAGGCGGGCCGGGGTCGGGCCACACCGGAGCCAGCGGGGAGACGTCCGTCGCGGGCGGCACCAGCCACGCGACCGCGCCCCCGAGGGTGGCGGCCCCGGCGATGGCCCAGAGGGACAAGCGGAGGAATGCTGCGCGCGATGGCCTCATGGGGACGGCACCCACGGCGCCTGGACGCCTAACGTGAGTTGCAGCAGGTGGCCGCGCAGCACCGGGTTCATCGACACGGTGAATGTCTCCGCGGCCAGCACGGGGGTGTGCCCCTGCAGCCGCGACAGCAGGTCGGCGAGGCCGTACACGTCCGTGGTCGCCGACAGCGACGCCCGCACCGCGGGCGCCTGCCCGGCACTGTCCGGCAAGACCTCGAGCCGCGTGATGCTCACGCGACTCGTCCGGGCGAGGTCCTGCAACGCGGCCTGCAAGGCGGACCCCGCGAGGTCCGGCGTGCGGCCGCGCAGGAGGAGCGGCGGGGGCCCGGCGCCCGGCGGACCAGCCGGTGACGCGGCCAGCACCCCCTCCAGTCGTGCCAATCGTTCGCGTGCGGTGGCGATGGCGTCCTCGCGCGCGCGCCACCGGCGCACCACCGGCAGCACCCAGAACGCGATGAGCAGCGCCGTGACCGCCACGGTCGCCCCCCACGCGATGGTGCGCCGCTCGCGCGCGCTAATTGGTGGTCGCGACATGGAACGTGATGGAGAAGGATTCCCGCGTCTCGCGACCGTCGCGGAACCGCGCGCTCGCCGCCGTGGAGCGCACCTGGTCAAAGCGCGGGTCGGCGTCCAGCAGGGGGACGAGCGCCGCGGCCGCGCGGGCCGTGCCCTCCACCTGCCACTCCGCCCCCGTCATGCGGATCGAGGTGACGACCACATCCCGCGGCAGGAGGGCGCTGAGGGCGGCCAACGTCGCGACGGGATCCGGACGGGATGCCACGAGCGTCCGCGCGCTCCCAATCTCGCGGGCGGCCATGAGACGCTCGGCCTGCCATGCGAGCGCCGGGGCGGCCGAATCGGCGAGCACCGCGGCGCGGGCGTCCAGGGCCGCGAGGGTGCGTTCGCGCGAGCGGTCGACGGCGGCGGCGAGGAACAGCAATCCCGCCGCGGCGCCTAACGCTGCGGTGGCGAGCCCCTGCCAGCGCCGTCGATCGGCGGCGCGTCGCGCGCGGCCATCCATGAGCGTGCCCACCGCCGGCGCGTCTTCGCGCAGGAGCGCGCCCCAGGCGGCACGTGCCGTGCCAGCCAGCGGGCCGAGCGGGGGAAGCGCGCCTCCGTCACCGTTGGTCCCGCGGCGCACACCGGCCAGGCGTCCATCGCGCACCTCGATCGTCCCGGCTTCCCCGGCGCCCGCCTCCACCGCCCAGTGTCCATCCGGACACCCTGAGGCGACGATCGCCACGGGCGTCGCCTCCACCCGGGTGACGGGTGCCCACTCCTGCACGGCGCGGACGACCTGCGCGAGCCATCCCTCGTCGCATCCCATGGCCACGTCGCTGGCGGGAGCCACCATCGCCTGCAAGGGAGCGTTTGCCCCGAGGTAGCGCCCGGCATCGAGGGCGACCATCTGCTCGCGCGTGGCCTCGTCCACCGGCGGCAGCGTCACGCGCGCCACCTCGAGGAACCCGAGGCCGATCGCCAGGGCAATCGCGTCCGGAGCGGGGTGCGCGGTGCGCAGGGCCGCCACGGCGCCGGCGATGTCCTGGCCATCCCATGCCAGCACGAAGGCGTCCCCCGGCCGGCCGGGCCAGGCCGATGCCCAAACGCCGCGCAGCTCCCG
>JAEUJL010000347.1 GCA_016794835.1 Gemmatimonadota bacterium
CGGACCGGTGCCCCTTCCACGGTCACCCGGTCCGCCGGCCGGCTGAGGGTGATCGGGAACGGCATCATCCCGGGGTTCAGCATCTCGTACTGGCCATACTGCACCACCAGCGTCCCGCCGTTCCTGGCGTAGGCCAGCAGCCGCGGGTTGTTGGACACCAGCGCGGGCGAGGCCTCGTAGGCGCGCGTTCCCACCACCACCGAGGTGAAGCGTGAGAGGTCCGCGCGCGCGAGGTCGGCCGGGTCGATCACGGTGACGTCCAGCCCCAGCTGCTGGAGGATGGGGGCGCTGTTGTCCCCGACACCGTTGATGTAGGCCACGCGGGCCGCGCGCGGCAGGACGAGGTCGACGGCCTCGAGCTCGAGCACCGCGGGACGATAGAGGCGTTGCGTCTCGATGTGGTCGTAGCTCACCGCCACATAGCCGGTCGCGAAGGTCTCGCCATTGCTCGTGGCGGAGGCACGAATGACGTGCCGTCCCTGGGCCAGCTGTCCGCGCACCTGGTAGGTGACCACCTCGATCGCGTCCCCCTGGTTGCCCGTGGAGAGGCCGAACGTCGCCGCCGGTGCCGATTGCGCTGACGCGGGGCGCGCATTTCCCGGCAGTTGCACGCGGCGCACCGCGCTGTCCACGGTGAGGCCGGACGGCACCTCGAGCCGCACCGCCACCTCGCGCGGGGCATCGGCGTGCGATCGCACCGTGACGCGGACCGTGCGCTGCAAGGGAGCGTTGGCTCGCGCGTACTCGACGTCACGCTCCAGCGTGAGGGTCACCGCGGGAGCGGCGACGATGGGACGATTCACCTCACCGCGAATGGCGTCCGCATACCGGTGGGTCACCGGGGTCCAGGTGCTGAACGTGGCGCCCGCGACCTCGAGGGTGGTCACCACGGTGGGCGATTGGCGCTGGCCGGATTCATCACCCGCCGCCCCCGGCAGGGCGAACATCGCCCCCTGCCGCCGTTGGGCCAGCCACCACGTCGCACCCACGCGATCCATCACCACGGCGAGCGAGTCACCAAGGGTCGAGTCGGGGGCCACCTCGAGCGCCGGATGCGTGAACGCGGTGCGAGCTCCAAGCACCATCGTGCGCAGCACACGCACCGGGAGCGCCCCGCGATTGTGCACGCTGCGTCGCACCCGCACCGGCTCCCCGGTCGCAAACACCTCGCGACCCGCGACCGCCTCGACTGCCACGCCGGTCGCGAGCTCGAGGGCGCGCTGGACGCGGGCGCTGGCATTCTCAACGGACCCCAGCAGGTCCGCGTGCCGAACCAAGAGCGACCCGTCCGGGCCGGCGGTCGCACGGGGATTGGACGCCGACGCGACGCCACACACCGTCGCCAGCAATCGCTGCACCTCGGCCAGGGCGGGAATCACCGCCCCGGGCTGCGCCAGGTCCAGCGACCGACGCGCCGCACCAAAGGCCGCGGGCAGGGCGGCAAGGGCGGCGCGCTGCGCGTCCGTGCGCATCGCGTCGCGGAAGCGTCCCCACGTCGTGTCGACCCCATCAAAGATCGAACGCTCCGCGCGGGCGTCCGCCGGCCCGACACGCGCCGCCTCCCGCAAGAGCTGGTCGTACCGCACACCCTTCTGCTGCAACGCCCCCATCGCCTGCGACTTGTGCTGCGACCGGGAGTCCGCCGCCAGTTCGGCATAGGAACGACCGCCTAACGGGTCGAACTCGCCGACATTGATCCGGAGCGTGGCCTGCGCCTGGTTCCGGAAGAGGGCGCCACGGTAGAACTTCGACACCGTCCACCCGCCAAACCCTCCAGTGGATCGTGACGGGAAGCGCACGGTGTCCGCGCTCATGTCGTACACCTCGCGCGCCAGGATCCCGGCGACCTGGTGGTGCCCGTGTCCATCCGCCGGCGTCCCAGAGAAGACGCTCACGATGACGTGCGGCCGGAACGCGCGCACCACGGTCACCACGTCACGGAGGATGCTGTCCTTCACCCACTGCGTCAGCGCCTCCTCGGCGTTCTTGGAGAACCCGAAGTCGAAGGCGCGCGTGAAGTACTGGCGGCCACCATCGAGCCGACGCGCGGCCAGCAACTCCTGCGTGCGAATGGCGCCGAGCGGCTCCCCAAGCTCGTTCCCGATGAGGTTCTGGCCGCCGTCACCCCGCGTGAGCGATAGATAGGCGGTCTCCACCTGCCGCCCCCGCGCCAGCCAGGCAATGAGCTGGGTGTCTTCGTCGTCCGGATGGGCCGCAATCACCAGGACCCGCCCGCTCACACCGAGCCCGCCGACCAGGGGGCCGAGGGCTGCGGCTCCGCGCGGCTGGGCCTGCAGGGAGAGCGCTGATGCAACGAACAACAGCGAAAGGACAGCTCGCATGATTCCGGGGCCTGGATGTGGGGCTGGCCGAGGTCTGGAGCACTCGACCCGGGCTCCCAAATCTACCCGTCGACTCGCCAACCGATTCCCGGGAGGGGCGCAACCGGCGATCGCCGGCACATGCTGGGCTACGCGGGCGCCCTGCCCCCAGGCAGCTAGGGCGCGAACAACGCGTCCAGCTCCACCACCATTGGCTCCTCCGCTCCTGCCGGATGCCAGGTGACGCGATCGTCCACCACGATCGGCATGGTCGCCTCGGGGGTCCACACTTCCACCTGTCGCCTGGGGATATCCACGACCCAATACACCGGGACGCCCATCTCCTGATAGAGCCGGCGCTTGGTGAAGCGATCGTAGCGCGCCGTCGACGGACTCAGCACCTCAATGAAGAGGCCGAAGTGCACCATCTCTTCCCACCTGCTCCGGCCGCCGTATTCGGCACCCATGACAAACACGTCGGGCTGAACGAGGATGTCGTCCTTGCCCCAGGACAGGTCGGCAGGGGACAGCATCGCTCGCCCCACCCGGAACCGCTCGCAATAGTTGAACACCCACACGTGAAGGCGCCCGACCACGAGCTGATGCGGCACGACCGGCGACGGACTCACCAGCAGCTCCCCGTGCACCAGCTCGTAGCGGTTCCCGTCATCCGGGAACGCCAGCACTTCCTCCCTCGTGTAGTACCGGTCCAACGGGGCAGGCATGGACATACGATCGGCTCGGCTCGGCCGAGTGCGCAAGGGTGGGGGCGGACTTCCATGCCCCACGATCGTGCGGGACCGCTCACCGACCCGCATCATTCCATCCCCAACACCATCGATTCCGCGCACAGCGTACTTCACGGGCGGCCTGCGCGTGCGTCTAGCCGTCGTCCTCGTCGCCCTCGTCATCCCCTGCCGGCCAGTCCTCGGTGGGAGGCGACGGTGCGACGGCCAGGATGCGCCCTCGCAGAGTTCGATACACCCCCGCCGGCTCCAGTTGATCGGGGAGGCGTAGCACTTCCTCGCCGCTGTGATCGTGCAGCAGCCAGTTCCACTGGTCGGAGGGCCGTCGGCCCTTCCCCGTGCCGGACCGGCGGTCGTAGGCCTCCTGCGCAGCCTTCGCGAGGTTCACCCGCTGGAAGGTCGCCATCTCCGCCCAGGGCACGCGGGTGACCTGCACCGCCGACGCATCCACCACGCCCGCGTCATCGCCCCAGACCCGACGCGTCCGCGTGGCGATGCGCGTGAACACCACGAGCCCGGTGAGTGCGGTGGCGCCTAACGCGGACGACCCGGCCTCGATGGGATGGAGACGCCAGTTCCAGGCGGCCCAGGTCACGGTGACGGCACCGACCGCGCCGATCAGCACGCTCCAGAACCCCACCGCGACATGGGCCTCGCGGGACGACGTGAGCACGGCCGGGCCCGGCGATCCGGTCTCCCACTCGGTGGTCTCGTGCCAGGTCCCCGCGCGGCGGGTCACGTCGCGGCCCCAACGTGTGGCCGCCACCCCGCGCGCGATCCACCCCAGGGCGAGCAGCCAGATCCCCTTGGCCACCACGAGCCAGGTCGTTTCCTGCCAGGTCACCAACCGCACGTTGGAGGACCGTGCCGGATCAACCGCCACCGCGGCTTTCGCGAGGAAGCGGAGCGACGTGTACGCGGGTCGCGGGATCACGATGCGCACATGGCCTTCGGTGTACGGGGCATCCGGCAACCGGCGCACCCCTTCCATGCGCGCGAAGGCGGGGCCCGGCACCTCCAGCTCGACCTCGCCGTCGATCGCCAGCCCCGCGACCTGCGCCGGGAACCGCGGCCATGAGCGCACGCGCGCCAGGACCACGAGGTCCCAGGCCGCGCTGCACAGGACCAGCCCGGAAACAAGACGCGCCCCCAGGACGAGGGCGCGCTTCATGCGACGGGGATCCACGACGACCGCTCGATGCCTAACGCATCGCCGGCGGCCGGCCCCGTGGGACCAGGGGCGCCGCGTGCACGTCGCTCACGATCCGCGCCTGCTCCTCATCGTGCGAGGACTTGTAGCCTTCGGCCGGGCTCGCACGCTCGGGCCGTCCGATGTACCGGATGATCAGCGCGTTCCCTGCCGACGCCCGGAGCCGCGGGGCGACATAACTCCAGGCGCCCATGTTCTTCGGCTCCTCCTGCGCCCACACGATCTCCGCGATGTTCGGGTACAGGTCAACGACCTGCGCGACCTCCTCATGCGGCCACGGATACAGCTGCTCGACGCGCACCACCGCGAGGTGGCCCGGGCGCTCCTGCCCCACGAGGTCGTAGTAGACCTTCCCCGTGCAGAACACGAGGCGCGTGACGTCCTCGCGCGCGGTGACGGCCGGGTCGTCCAGCACCGGGGCAAACCGCCCGGTGGTCAGGTCCTCCAGGCGAGCGGTCGCGGCCGGCAGGCGCAGCATGCTCTTGGGCTGCATGAGCACGAGCGGACGCTTGACCGCGAGGCGCGCCTGGCGGCGCAGCACGTGGAAGTACTGCGCGGCGGTGCTGGGATAGGCCACGCGGAGGTTTCCTTCTGCGCACAGTTGGAGGAAGCGCTCCAGCCGCGCCGACGAGTGCTCGGGGCCCTGCCCTTCGTACCCGTGGGGCAGCAGGAGCACGACCCCGGAGTCCTGTTCCCACTTCGCGCGGTCCGCGACGATGAACTGGTCGATGATCGGGGCGGCCATGTTGGCGAAGTCCCCGAACTGCGCCTCCCACAACACCAGCGTCTCCGGCGCGGTGGTGCTGTAGCCGTACTCAAAGGCCAGGACGGCCAGCTCGGTGAGCGGCGAGTTGTGCACCTCAAAGCGTCCGGCCGCTCCCTGCAGGTGTTGCAGCGGGGCGTACTTCGCCCCGGTGTTCACGTCCGTGAGCACCGCGTGGCGATGGGAGAAGGTCCCACGCTCGGCGTCCTGTCCCGTGATGCGGACATCCACCCCGTCGGCGAGGAGCGACGCGAAGGCCAGCGATTCCGCGTGACCCCAGTCGATGCCACCGGCGGGGCCGAGCGCCTCGCGGCGCCGCTCGAGTTGCTTGGCCAGGCGCGGATGCACCGCATGCGTCTCGGGCCAGAACAGCAGCCGTTCGTTGAGCTGGATCAAGGCCTCGGCGCGCACGCCGGTATCGACCGGCGGCAGGAACGACGGCGTCATCCGGCGCGCGTCCAGGTGGTGCGCCGGCTCGCTGTGCCCGTGGGCGCCAGCGTCCGGGGCCTGCCGTGCCTCGGTGAGGATGGCATCCATCCGGGCCTGGAAGTCGGCGTCCATCGTCGCGACCGCGTCGGCGGTGAGGACGCCCTGCGCCACGACCTGCTCCCCCCACAACTGGCGGACCGTCGGGTGGTTGCGGATCGTCGCGTACAGGCGCGGCTGCGTGAAGGTGGGCTCGTCGCCCTCGTTATGCCCCCAGCGCCGGTAGCCGACGAGGTCGATGAGGAAGTCCTTGCCGAACTTCGCGCGATAAGCAATGGCCAGGCGGATCGCCCCCAGGCACGAGGCCGGGTCGTCCGCATTGACATGCACGATCGGCACCTCGAATCCCTTGGCGAGGTCCGAGGCGTAGTAGGTCGAGCGTGAGTCCGAGGGGTTCGTGGTGAACCCGACCTGGTTGTTCGAGATGATGTGGAGCGAGCCGCCCACCTGGTATCCGGGCAGCCCGGACATGTTGAACGTCTCGGCCACGACGCCCTCACCCGGGAAGGCCGCGTCCCCGTGGATCACGATGGGGAGGACCAGGGCGTCGCCGCCCCCGATCGCATCGCGCCGTGCACGCGCCACCCCGGTCAGCACCGGGTTGACGACTTCCAGGTGGGACGGATTCGGCACCAGCGACAGCCGCACGCGCCGCCCGTTGGCACAGGTCCGCTCGGTCGCCGCGCCCAAGTGGTACTTCACGTCACCGGTCGCGTTGTCGTGGTGGTCGTGCTTGCCGTCGAACTCGTTGAACAGCTTGGCGTACGGCTTGTCCATCAGGTGCACCAGCGTGTTCAGGCGCCCGCGATGGGCCATCCCGATCACGACTTCCTGGGCGCCTAACGCGGCACTCTCCTCCACGGCCGCATCGAGCATCGGGACCATCATGTCGGTCCCCTCGATCGAGAAGCGCTTGGCCGTGGTGTAGGCCCGCGCGAGGAAGCGCTCCAGGCCATCCACCTCGGTCAGCCGGCGCAGCACCGCGACCTGCTCCTCGGCACCTAACGGCCGCATGTAGGCGCCCGTCTCGATCGCCTGCCGCAGCCAGTCGCGCTCGTCGTCCGCCTCGATGTGCCCCACCTCGAAGCCGACACGCCCGGACCACTGGCGCCGCAGGCGCCCGGCCACGTCGGCCGCGGTCCCCTCGCCGGGATATCCCAGCGCCTCGGCGGGGACGAGGGCGAGGTCGGCCTCGGTGATGGCGTGAAACTCGGGTGAGAGTTCCGCGGCACCCGCCGGCGGCGATCCCAGCGGATCGATCGACACCGCGAGATGTCCGTACTGGCGGATCGCCTCGAGGAGCCCCGCGGCGCCGGCGACCTTGCGAAGGTACGCGGGGTCGGACTGCGCCGACGTCCCGGCGGCAGGGGTCCCCCCGCCAATGGACTGCGCAAAGGTGAAGTACTGGCGCCAGGACTCGTCCACCAAGGCCGGATCCCGCCGGAAGGCCTCGTACATCTCGGCCACATGGCCGTCGTTGTAGACGCCGATGATGGGGGTGCTCGTCATGACTCGCAAATCTAACCCCGGGCTACGTTTGCGCCACGAAGCTCGGCGACGCTGCAGACCAGGCGCCGTGACGAACCGGTCCGGGGCTCACCCCTGCCCGGTGTCGTCCCGGAGATGAGGCCCCGCCCTCGCCACACCTGCATGACGCGCCGATCCGTACTCACCGCCCTGCCCCTCCTGGTTGCCTGCGGCACCATGCCCGTCGAGGGCGAAACGGCGACCCCAGGTGCCCCCGCCCAGATCGTCCGCGAGATGATCACGGGCGAGGGCGAACTGCGGCAACGCGTCGTCGTCGACAGTGCGACCGCGACCTGGCGGGTCACCTGCACCTCCACCGCCGTGCGCTGCCCGCCGCAGTGGAATGCGCAGGGGGTCACCTCCCGGGCGCAGGCCGACCGCCTGTTCGCGACCGTGCGATCGAGCGAATTCCGCGCGCTGCGCCAGGAGTACGACCTCTCCCCCACCTTCATCGACGCGCCGCTCTTCGTCCTGACGGTGACAACCGGGGGCCGCACGCGCGAGATTCGCTGGTCGATCTCCCCCGTGCCGGCCGTCCTCAGTCGCTTCGATGACCAGGTGCTGATGACGGCCAACCTGCCCACACCGGATCGTTAGTCGGGCGCGCGACAGGGACCGCGGGCCCCGCCCCCGCCCTGCGCGGCATCAGGCGGACGCCACCCCCAGGGTGACCTTGGTCCCGCCGGCCGTCGTGGCGAAGACCGGCCGGAGGTCGCACCCCACCTGCCCCGCGAGGCGCGCGTCGGCGGCGAGGAGGGCGAGGTCCCATCCCGCAAACGGCCCGCGCATCGCCTTGCCGAGGGCGGCGTACAGGTTGCGGAGCGCGGCGGCCTCGCCGATGCGCGCCCCCCAGGGAGGATTCACCGCGACCAGCCCCGGTGCCGCATCGCCGGGCCGGGCAGCGGACAGGGCGCAACGCGTGAACGTGATGTCCGCGCGCACACCGGCGCGCGCGGCATTCTCCAGGGCCGATTCGATCGCGCCCGCATCGCGATCCGAGCCAGCAATGGCCACTGGCGACGACGGGCGCTCGGCCGCCGCCGCAGCCGCGCGAATCTCCCCCCACGGGCGGCGCGCCATCCCCGGCCACCCCTCAAAAGCGAATGGGCGATTGCGACCCGGCGCGAGGCGCCGCGCGATCATCGCCGCCTCGATGGGCAGGGTGCCGGAGCCGCAGCAGGGGTCCACGAGCGGGCGGGACCCGTCCCACCCCGCCGCGCGCAGCATTGCGGCCGCCAGCGTCTCGCGCAGGGGTGCCTTGGCCACCGCGAGCCGGTACCCCCGGCGGTGCAGGAGGGCACCGGAAGAGTCCAACGAAATGGTGCAGCGATCGTGGTCGAGCCGGACCAGCAGGAGCTGGTGCGTCCCGTCGTCGTCGTCCTCGTCTCCCGGCTCCACCGCCTGGTGCGCCACGGCCCGCGCGATGGCCCCCTGCACCCGCTCCGCGACCGCGTCGGAGTGATAGAGCCGCGACTTTCGGCAGGTCACCCGACACGCCACCGCGGCCCCCGGCGCGAGCCAGCGCGACCACTCGACGGCCCGGAGGCGCTTCTCGAGCGTCGAGAAGTGTGTCGCCTCGAACGTCGCCACGCGCACCACCACGCGCGTGGCGATCCGGGAGTGGAGGTTGGCCCGGTAGACGTCGGCCAATGACCCACGCAGGGCGACCCCCGCCGGCGTCACCTCGCCCACCGGGAGTCCCAGCTCCCGCAGCTCATCCGCCAGGAATGGTGCGAGCCCTGGGGCGCTGATGGCGAAGAGGTCGAGGAGCTCGGGCACGAGGGCCAAGCTAGCGCGCCCGCAGCCCCCGCCCAATCGTGTCCACGCACGACAAAGGGGCCCCCACCGTGGCGAGGGTCCTGACCGACCGGTGCCGCTACTTCTTGGGCTTCTTGAGGACCATCGTCTGGCCCTCCCAGCCGAAGTTCAGTCCCGAGGCCACTTCCACCGCCTTGATCGCATCGGTGGTCGACGTGAGCGGCGCGGTCATCGAGACCACCTGCGCCCCCATCGTCGTGTCCTCCAGGAACATCTCCGTGCCGTACCAGCGCTTGATCATCGCCAACGTGTGGCGCAACGGCTTCTGGTCGATCGCGAAGGTGCCATCGACGTAGCCAAACGCCTCGTTGAGCTGC
>JAEUJL010000431.1 GCA_016794835.1 Gemmatimonadota bacterium
CCCGCGATCACGTCCGACCCGAAGCTGGAGACGATCCGGATGAGCAGCACCCAGCTGGCCGTCCCGATGAAGATCTGGAAGGTCCCGGAGCCCGAGAGGTTGACGAGCTTCCACATCACCGCGGGATCAAACCGGAGGTGCCGGCGGGCGAGATGCAGGCGTGAGCCTGGGCGGAGCAACCGGCTGAGCGCATACAACGCCCCGACGGATCGACCAATCGTCGTCCCGACGGCCGCGCCGGTGACGCCGAGCTCGGGAAACGGGCCCACGCCGAAGATGAGGCAGGGTCCGAGGGTCATGTTGATCGCATTGGCCAGCCAGAGCGAGCGCATGGCAATCGCCGCGTCCCCCGCGCCACGGAAGATCGCGTTGACGAGGAACAGCATCAGCACCGAGATGTTCCCCCCGAGCATCACGCGCGTGAAGCTCGTCCCGGTGCGCACGACCGACTCCTCCGCGCCCATCAGCCGGAGGAGGTCCGGGGCGAAGACCGCACCGGTGATGCCTAACGCGATGGCTGTGAGGACGCCCAGCCAGATGGCCTGCATGGCGGCGCGCGCCGCGCCATCCTGGTCCCGCTCGCCGATGCGCCGCGCCACCATGGCGGTGGCGCCGATGCCGAGTCCCATGGCCAGGGTGTAGACCATGGTGAGCATCGATTCGGTCAGCACCACGGTGGCGACCGCCTCCGAGCCGAGCCGGGAGACGAAGAAGACGTCGACCACGGCGAAGACGCTTTCCATGGCCATCTCGAGGACCATGGGAATGGCGAGCAGGATGACGGAGCGCCCGATGGCGCCTTCCGTGTAGTCGTGGCCATGGGCCCCACGAATTGCTTCGCGGACCGACTGCCACAGCGAGGGGGGAGGCGACGCCGTGCGCGCCGCTTCCGAGGGGACGGATGACATGGGAGTCTGGATTGTAAGGGGCGATCCCGCGGGTGGGATCGGGAACGAACCGAGCGAGCCTTAGGAGGCGTCGTCGACGACCGTCATCGCGCAGCTGGTCAGCCGCGGTCGGTCGAAGGGGGCTCGGAGGAAGGAATCGTTCCGCATCGGAGTTCTCTCCGGCAAGACCCCGCTCGCCGGCCATCGGTCACCGCCAGATTCAAGAGCCTCCACAAAGGTCGCCGGTAAGACGGCAGGCACCTGCGAACTAGGCGCGGTCGCCGAGCACCTTGATGATCACCCGCTTGCGGCGCTGTCCGTCCCATTCGCCGTAAAACACCCGCTGCCACGGGCCCAGGTCGAGCTCGCCCTTCGTGATCGGGACGATCACCTCGTGCCCCATCGTCAGGCTCCGCAGGTGGGCGGCGGCATTGTCCTCCCCGGTCTCGTTATGCCGGTAGCGCGTGGGATCCCATGGAGCGACCGTGTGCTCCAGCCAGTGCAGGATGTCGTGCCACAGCCCGGACTCGTGATCGTTCACGAACACTGACGCACTGATGTGCATGGCACTCACGAGCACGAACCCCTCGACGATCCCGCTGGCGGTCACCTGCTCGGCCACCGTGTCGGTGATGTCGATGATCTCCTGCCGCTTGCGGGTCTCGAACCAGAGGTAGTGGGTGTGCGCGGCCATCGTCAGGCCGGGAGGATCGCGGTCGCCTCGA
>JAEUJL010000432.1 GCA_016794835.1 Gemmatimonadota bacterium
CGGCACCCTGGGGATGCTCGAGGATCACGCCGGCCTGACCGACGGCTACCTCGATGAGGATGCGTTCCTGTGGCAGGCGCGCGAGTCGATGGCGGAGCGCGAGCGCATGTTCGCTCGTGAGCTCGACCAGCTTCGCGAAGGGCTCCTGTTCTGCGTCTTCGATACGCCGGACCGGGTGCAACACATGTTCTGGCGCTACCGCGAGCCGAGCCATCCCTCGTGCAGTCACCACGAGTCCAGCCGTCGTCACTTGGAGACCATAGAGTCGCTGTACGCACAGTGCGACGACGTCGTCGGCCGGGCCCTGGCCGCAGCGGACGACGAGACCCTGGTGATGGTGGTGTCCGACCACGGGTTCGGTTCGTTCCGCCGAACGGTGGAACTCAATCGGTGGCTGCTCACCCACGGCTGGCTGGCCCTGCGCCCCGGGGTCGATCCGGATGATCCGGCCACGGACCTGCTCAAGGGAATCGATTGGGATGCCACCCGGGCCTACGCCGTGGGGTTCGGCAGTGTCTACCTCAACCTCATGGGACGCGAAGCCAACGGAATCGTCCATCAGGCAGAGCGAGCTGAGCTGTCGTCCCGGCTGGTCGGACAGCTGGGCGGGTTGGTTGACGAGGTGGAGGGGGTGCGGGCGGTGATGGGGGTTTCGCGGTCGGAAGAGGTCTGGTCTGGCGACCGGATGTCGGAGGCTCCCGACCTGGTGGTCCGGTTCAATCGCGGATACCGGGCGGGGTGGCGCTCGGCGACCGGTGGGATCGGGGGCGAAGTGATTGCGGACAACACCAGCCGGTGGGGTGGGGACCACATCTTCGACCCTGCACTCGTGCCGGGGGTGCTCCTGATGAACCGCTCGATGCAGGCTGGGCGCACCCCATGGCTCGCGGATTGCGCTCCGACCGTGCTGGCCGCCCTGCTGGGGGCGGGCGGTGGGCGCGACAGTGAACCTGTCGCGATGGAAGGGCGGTCTTTTTTGGATGGATGAATGCCGGGAGGGCAACGGTGACGAGTCTGGTGGAGTGGCTGGCAGCCGCCGCGGCAACGCGGCCGGATCACATCGCGGTGGAGGCCCCGCCGGCGGGAGGGATGACCTACGCCGAGCTGGACCTCCTCAGCGATCGTGTGCGCGACCGCCTGGTCGCCATGGGGGTGGTGCGGGGGGACCGGGTGGGGGTCTACGCGCGCAAGTCGATCGATGCGTACGCGGCGATGCTCGGCGCCATGAAGGCGGGGGCGGCGTACGTGCCGGTGGACTACTCGGCGCCGGCCTGGCGAACGGCCTACATCCTCTCCGATTGCGCGGTCCGCGTGGCGATCCTCGAGGCCGCGCTGGCGGCGTCCTGGCGCGACGAGATCGCGAAGCTGGGCGAGACGCCGGCGACGATTGAGCTGCAGGGGGCCGGTGACGGCTCGTGGCTCCACGGCGCGCTCGACGCGCTCGATGCCGCGCACGGTGCGCCCGTCCCGGTGGCGGACGTGTCGGTCGCGCCGAGCGACCTGGCGTACATCCTGTACACCTCGGGATCGACCGGGAAGCCCAAGGGGGTGATGCTCTCACACCTCAACGCAACCTCGTACGTCGATTGGTGCAGCGCGGTGTTTGCGCCGGCGGCGGAGGATCGCTTCTCCTCGCACGCGCCGTTTCACTTCGACCTGTCGATCCTCGACCTGTACGTCCCGCTGAAGCACGCGGCCACGGTGGTGTTGATCACCGCGGACCAGGGCAAGGAGCCTGCGGGCCTGGCGGCGCTGATCGCCGACCGGCGGCTCACGGTCTGGTACTCGACGCCGACCATCCTGACGATGTTGTCCCAGTACGGCAAGATGGAGAAGCACGACTACGGCGCGCTGCGCTACGTCTTCTTTGCCGGCGAGGTCTTTCCCGTCAAGCACCTGCGGGCGGTGATGGAACGGTTGCCGGGCCCACGCTACTTCAACCTGTACGGTCCCACCGAGACGAACGTCTGCACCTACCACGAGATCCCGGCGACCGTCGAACCGGAACGCACCGCCCCGTATCCCATTGGCCGGGTGTGCGAGCAGTTCCAGGCGCGCGTGGTTGATGAGGACGGGGTGGACGTCGCGCGCGGCGCGGAGGGCGAGCTGGTGATGGCGGGTCCGGGGGTGATGCAGGGATACTGGAACCTCCCGGAACGCACGGCGCAGGCCTTCTTTGTGGATGTCACCGGGGGCCGCTGGTATCGCACCGGCGACCTCGTGACCGAGGATGCGCACGGGGTGTTCACCTACGTGGGGCGGCGCGATCGCATGGTGAAGCGGCGCGGCTACCGCATCGAGCTCGGCGAGATCGAGTCCGGGCTGTACAAGCACGCCGACATCAAGGAGGCCGCCGTCGTGGCCCTCAAGGACGCCGATGGGGGCGTGCGCATCAAGGCGTTTGTCGCGTCCAGCGGCGCCGCCCTGAACCTGATCGGCATGAAGCAGTTCTGTGCGCAGGTGCTGCCGTCCTACATGAGTCCGGATGCGTTCGGGTTCCTGGATGCCCTGCCGAAGACGTCGACCGACAAGGTCGACTACCAGCGACTCATCGCGATGGGCTGACCATGGATTTCTCGTTTACCGCGGAACAGGACACCCTGCGCCGCGAGATCATCAAGTTCTCAAAGGAGCGCCTGAATACCGGCGTGATTGCGCGGGACCACCACCAGGAGTTCCCGCGCGACCTGTGGCTGGCGTGCGGGGAGATGGGGCTGCAGGGACTGCCCGTCCCCGAGGCCCTCGGTGGGGCGGGGCTGGATCCCCTCTCCTGCACGATTGCGCTGGAGGCCTTCGGGTATGGCTGCCGGGACAACGGG
>JAEUJL010000434.1 GCA_016794835.1 Gemmatimonadota bacterium
GCGTCGTACCCGCGCGCCGAGCCTAACGACTGGAAGGCAATGTTGATCGAGGTCGCCAGCCGGGCGCTGGCCGTCTCGGTGAGGATGCGGACGCCGCGGTGGTTGAGCGAATACTGCCGGGCGGGCGACCACTGGTCGTAGCTCGCATTGGTGGCGATCCCCGTCTTCCCCTCGGCCACCAGGCGCCAGGCCATCTCCATGCCGAGGGCGTTGGTGCCCGCCGTTAGGATCGGGTCGATGTTGGGCTCGACCGGGTCCATGTACGGCGGGATGAAGATCCGCGACGTATTGGAGCCCTGCTGGTGGATGTCGTTGACGATTTGCGGATTCCACGGCGTGTAGAGGGAATCCACGGTGTAGCGCGTCTCGGGCTGCGTCAGCGCATACCAGTCGCGATTGTTGTCGTGCCCGGTGTAGTAGTGGTAGAGCTCCGGGGGTGAACTCCCCTCGGCCGGGGTGTCGAGCGTGGAGCGATACCAGTTGCCGACGATGTCGACGCCATCGGGGTTCTGCGACGGCACGAGCATGATGACCGTGTTCCGGAGGATCGACTGCACCTCCGCGCTGGAGCCACGCGCCAGCCGATCGGCAAGGACAAACGGCGTCAGGAAGCCACCGACCTCGGTGGAGTGAATGCTCGAGGTGATGAGGATGATCGTCTTGCCCTGCTCGAGCAGGGTGGGCAGCTCGGCGTCCGTCCGGAGCCGCGGGTCCATCAGCTTGCGCTGGATCTGCCGCAGCCGATCCAGGTTGGCGAGGTTCGCGGGATCGGAGATGAAGGCGACGAGGAACGGTCGTCCCTGCACCGTCTTCCCCAGCACCCGTGTGCTGACCCGTGGCGATGCCTTGTCGAGCGCGGTGAAGTAGTCGGTGACCTGCTTCCAGGTGGGGAGTCGCCGGTCTGCGCCTGGCTCAAAACCGAGGATCGAGGCCGGCGTGGGGATGGCCTGGGCGGCGCTCAGGGTCGGAACGAGCGCTCCCCCGAGGACGAGGGCGCGAAGCAGCTGACGCATGGACCATGGGTTCGGGTGTCGCGAAGGTGGCCGTTCGCGCACTCGTGGTCAATGGAGGCGGGTGCGACCTGCTCGCGGTCGCGCCCTCCACCGTATCCCGCTGGTCAGGCGATCGTGAGGGCGTGGTGGACCGCCGCGATGGTGCGTTCCACGTCGCGGGCAGTTGTCCGCCAATTCACCACACAGATCCTCATCACCCGTTTGCCCTGCCAGGTGGACGGACCAAAGAACGCCTCACCGCCGGCATTGATGGCGGCAATGACCCGCTCGGTGCGCGCGTCGTGGTCGGCGTCAGTCGCTCCCTCGCGTGGGTCGCGAAATCGCACCAGCGCCTGGTTGAGGCGTGGTGGGGAGACGAGTTCCACACCGGGAAGTGCGGCCATCCCGGACGCGAGGGCCTCGCATTGCGCCCCGTTGCGATCGATGAGTGCCGCCACGCCCTCGCGCCCCAGCTCGCGAAGCGCGGCGTAGACACCAAACCCCCGGGCCCGACGTGACCACTCGGGGGTCCAGTCGATCTCGTCGCGTGCCTTGTCCTCGGCCACGAAATAGGAATCGACGATCGTCATCGCGCGTCGGTGCGCGTCCGGGTGGCGCACCGCGACGAAGCCGGAATCCTGTGGCACGTTGAGCCACTTGTGACAGTCGGTGGCCCAGCTGTCGGCCAGCTCCATCCCCTCCACCAGGGCGTCGTACCGACGCGAGGCGCGACCAAAGAGGCCGAACGCCCCGTCCACGTGGACCCAGGCGCCTCGTGCGTGTGCGAGGGGCACCAGGGCGCGAAAGTCATCGAAGGCCCCGGTGTTGAGGTCGCCTGCGTTGAGGCAGACGATCGTTGGCCCATCGACGGTGAGGGCCGCCGACAGGGTGCCAGGTGCAATCCCGCCATCGGCTTCCACGGGGAGCACCTGCAGCTGGTCCTTCCCGATGCCGAGGTATCGCAACGCCCGGTCGAGGGAGACGTGGCGGATCGCGCTGACGAGGAGGCGGATGGATGGGCTACCCGCCATGCCCTGGCGACCCACGTCCCACCCCACCTGCCGCAGCACCTGCTCCCGCGCCGCACTCAACGCGGTGAAGTGCGCCATCTGGCACCCGGTGGTGAAGGCAAACGACGACGTGCGGGGGAGCCGGAACAGGTCCAGGAGCCACTGCCCCGCGACTTCCTCAACCACCGAGGCCACCGGCGACGTCGCGTAGATGGTCGCGTTCTGATCCCATGCGCTCACCAGCCACTCGGCCGCCACCGACGAGGGCAGCGCCCCACCGATGACCCAGGCGAAGAACCTGCCCGACCCACTCGCGAGCTGGCCACCTTCGGCGGCCCCCGCGAGGTCATCCACCACCGCGGCGGCCGGGACTCCACGCTCAGGCAGCGGTGCCTCAAAGCGGCGCCGGAGTTCATCACGGGAGACGGTCGCAGCGACGGAGCGGGTATCGAGCGATGCGAGCCACGCATGGGCGTGACGCGCGGCCGCCTCGAGCGGGTCGCGGGGATCGGAGTGGGTCATGCGCCAAGTCTAGCCGCAGCCTGGCGGCGTGGCAGCCCGATACCTGCGACCTTGCCCATTCGCGTGCGGCCCCCCGAGGGCCCCGGTGGGATGGCCCGCGGCTACGCCGTGCACCCGGCCCCATCGCCACCCGAAAGCGAAGAGCGGTCGGTCTCCCCCATGGGCGACCGACCGCTCTCGACGAATTCTCACACTGGAACTGGGGCGGCTGGATTCGAACCAGCGACTTCCTGATTAACAGTCAGGCGCTCTGCCAGCTGAGCTACA
>JAEUJL010000675.1 GCA_016794835.1 Gemmatimonadota bacterium
ACGGACCCGCCCAGCTTGATGTTCGCTTCCGCGCTGCGCAGCCAGACGTCCGGCCCCATGGTCACGCTCACCTGCCGCGCCTCGATCCCCTGGAGCAGCCGCGGCAAGCGGGGCAGGATGCGACGATTCGCCTCGAGCGTCGTGTCGATGAGCGACGCGAACGAGGCATCGTTGAGCGACACCACTTCCTTGGTCGACAGGACGGGGATCGCCACATACCCGCGATTCACCGTGATGGACCCCGTGAGTTGCGAGGCGCTCTCGCGACCCGAGAACCGGAGACCGGCGCTCACGGTGAGGTCACCCGTCCGCCGTCGGTTGATCGCGCGGAACTCCGCGGCATTCAGCGAGAGGTCGAACGAGGGATCGTCCCAGCGATTGATCGCGATGAACCCGCCGAGGGTGAGCGCGTTGCGCGCTCCCTCGCCGCTCACGATCCGGAACCGCTCGAAGCGGAGCGTGTCGCGCACGGCGCGCACATCGACCGCAATGTCGCGCATCCCCAGCCCCAGGTCGTTGACGAACGCGGCGCCGCTATCCACCCGGAGGAAACCCTCCAGCGTTTCGCGACCCAGCCGGCCGGCCACGGACATGTTCGCGTTGAGGCGTCCCCTGGCATCCGAGAGCGCGGGGGTAAACGACTCGACCAACTTGAGGTCGAGGTCGTTCGAGATGGCCGAGACGCGCAAGGTGTCGTCGAGGAGGCGGACCGAGCGCGACGCCAGGGCGAGGTCGACCGGCAGGTTGGCCGCGATGTTCAGCACCGCCGTATCGCCCTTGAGGATGGCCATCCCGCCCACAAAGCGCCGGTTGGTCCCGCGGCCACTGATCGCCGTTTCCGACAGCGTCACCTGGCCAACCTTCGTGCTGGTCAGTCGACCGGTGAGCGCCAGGTCAGGATTGTCCCTCGCCCCGGAAAAGCGCGCCTCGAACGACAAGGCCCCGGCGATGGGCACCTTGGCTTGGGCGAGTGCGGCCAGGTCTTCCAGCGCCAGCGAGTCCCCCTGCGCGAGCATCTCCACTGCTTGCGAGCCGCTCGCGACGCCATGCAGGAGCACGCGCCCGCCGCGACTGCCGCGCATGATGACGGAATCCACCGCGAAGGCATCCGGCCAGACCCGGATCGCGCCGGCCCGCGCCAGCCGCCAGTCATGGTCCTCGAAGCCCAGGCGCGCCTCGGCGAGCATCAGCGCCGTAGTGTCGCCCAGCGCACGCCAGGTACCGCGGGCATCCACGGTCTGTCCCGTGGTCGACGCGGCCATGAGATGCACCCCGGCACTGTCAGCGCGCTGGACATCCAGGTCGAGCGACGCGTTGGCAAACCGCACGGTGCCGGCGCTGAGCGAATCCCCGGTGATCGAGGCACGTCCGCGCATCCGGTCGGACGTGACCTCCGCGAGGTCCAGCTGCACGCGGGCGCGGCCGGCGGCACTCGCATAGGCTTGCACGTCGCGGGCATCGATCGTGCCGCGCACCGCCAGCGTGTCGATCGACCCCGCCAGGGTCAGTCGTCCATCCACCAGGCCGAGGAGCGAATCCGCCTCGATCGCGGCCCGGGCCGCACTGTCCGGGGCAACCCGCAGGAGGTACGGCCGCAGGGCACCTAACGAGTCCCCGCGGACATCCAGGACCAGGGAGTCGGTGTGTTCCGGGCGCAGGCCAATCCCGCCACGGCCGACCACCGTCCCGGCCGCCGTCTCGGCCCACAGGGAATCCACCTTGACCAGCCCATCGAGGAACCGGAGCCGCATGCGCGCCCCGTCGTACACCCGCGTGCTGTCGATCCAGGAGCGCTCGAGGTCCACGGCGACCGGGCCGCGGTAGTTGAGCAACGAGTCGCCGACGATGTCGACCACGGCCGTCCCATTGAGCGCCGTCACCGGATAGGCCGCCGTGTCGTAGAGCGCCCGCAGGTTCCCATTGGCGAATTGCAGCGTCCCGTGGTACCCGTAGCCACCGACGGAATCGATGTCGACGCGACCATCCCAGGTGAAGGCGCCGGGGCCACCGGTCATCGACGTCGCCACCGCGAGGTCCTCGGCCGTTCCCTGGAGCCGCACCGGTCCCCGCAGCGTGCCCCGGTACTCGAGCAACAGCTCCGGCCACGCCTTGGCGATGGTGTTCAACTCCAGCGGCTCGGCCGCCATCGCGAGGTCGTACGTCAGGAACTTCTCGCCCAGGGTCACGCGCCCGGAGCCGGTGAAGCGGCTGGCCGGCTCCTCGAGGAAGCGGTGCGTGATGTCCGCGTTCCGGAACCGCACGTCCGTCCACACGGAGTCCAACGATGCCTTGCCGTGGATCGTCCCGTCGAGGCGCGGAAAGAGCGGATTGAGGAACTGGATCGTGGCCAGGTCGAAATGATCCAGCTCGACCTCGAGGCCATGGAACTTCGTGAAGGCGGGGAAGAGCATGTCGATCTCGCCCCGGGCCCGGCCACGCGCCGTCGCGCCTGGCACGTTCGCATCCACCATCGAGAAGTCGCCCTGTTCCAGCCGCCAGGCGTTCACGGGCCCGCCACTCGCCTGCAGCGTCGCCGTGATCTGCCCCTTCCAGGGGTACGGCAATGGCTCGCCGGTCAGGTCCTCGATGAGCGCCCAGTCGATCGGCTCGGCCCGCATCGCCACGTCCTTCACGATGAGCACCTCGCCGCCGACGCCGAACGTCATGTTGCCCCGGAGGCGCGACCCCACGGTGCGCACATCCATGTCGGAGAGGGCATAGTCGATCACCCGCAGGTCGCGCTCGTTGCGGATCTGCAGGTTCATCCGGCCTCCCCCGGTGGTCGGGAGGGTCGGATAGACCCAGGCCACGTCCGACATCGACACCGAGTCGCCGCGGATGCGCAGGTCATACCGCGTGGGGAGGTCGCTTCCCCAGACCACCTTGCCTTCCGCGGCCCCGCGAGACGCCGGCAACTCAAAGCGCGAAAAGTCGGCCCACAGCGAGTCCTTCACGATGCGCACCGTGCCCGCGGCGTTGCGAACGTGGATCGGCGGATCAAACCCGGCGGCGTCGAGCCGCGCGACGTCGAAGAACCGTCCGGCGGTGTCCGGGTCGGCGATGCGCGCCCAGGGGATCACCGCCTGCCCCTCGCGCCAGCTGCGCGTCTGCACGAAATGGGACCCGGCACGCCGGATCACCTTGTCCGGTCGCCCCAGGGCGTAGGCCACCGCGCTGTCCAGCCGGGCCCCGCGCAGCGAATCGGCCGGGCGCCACGGCTGCGTGAGGTGGAACTCCCCGCCCTGCAGTTCCGCGTTGTAGATGGCGATGAAGTCGCCGAGCTTGCGGGTCGTGCGCGGTGGGCCCGGCGGTCCCGACGGGAAGACCTTGCGGTAGTTCCAGACCTTGAGGGAATCCTGCCGGATATGCACGACCGGGCGCTGGATCGTCACCGACTGCACGAGGATCCGCCGATCCCAGAGGTCCCGGGGGGAGAACCGGACCGTCACCGGGCCCGTGGAGATGAACAGTGAGTCGTTAGGCTCCCGCAGGGCGAAGGTGTCGATCGTGATGTCGGTGAAGAGCGACCCGCTCAGGCGGCCGATGTGCCAGCGCCCGCCCTTCACCTTCGTGTTGAGGAACGACTCGACGTACCCGCGCACCTTCTCGCGTCCCCACGCCGTGCGTGT
>JAEUJL010000461.1 GCA_016794835.1 Gemmatimonadota bacterium
GCGGAGAGCGGGCGATGGGACTCGAACCCACGACGTCCAGCTTGGGAAGCTGGCATTCTACCAACTGAATTACGCCCGCGTGGAAGGGTAAGGTAGGGCGGCTTTCGTCGGCTGGGTAGGGGGGAACCCTGCATGAATCCCTGCCACCTTCTGCGCCCAGCAGGGTACGGCGTGCAGCACATCACGGGCCCCCGGAGGGCACGGCGGGTGGTGTCCCACGCCGCCGCGCCGATGGGGCTGCCCCTTATGGCACGACCTTCTGGTCGCCCAGGACGTACCGGGCAAAGAAGGCGTATTCGCGCTGCAGCTTGTCCACCATGTGCTTCGGTTCCTGCAGCCCGTGCGGCTCGCGCGGATAGAACACGAGTTCCACCGGGACCTCGTTCTTCTTGAGCCCCATGTAGAGCTCCTGTGCCTGCCCAATCGGGACGCGCGTGTCGGCCTGGCCGTGCAGGATCAGCGTCGGGGTCTTGGCATTCTTGATGTAGGTCATCGCCGACGCCTTCTCGTACTGCGCCTTCACGTCCCACGGCTCCCCGCCGTAATACGCCTCGAGGAGGGTCTGGAGGTCGTTCGTGGAGTACATCGAGTACATGTTGGTGAGCCCCGCCCCCACCATCACCGCCTTGAAGCGGGTGGTCTGCGACAGGGTCCAGGCCGTCATGTAGCCACCGTAGCTCCACCCGCCCTGGGCGAGCTTCTCCGGGTCGGCGATCCCGCGCTTCACCAGGTCGTCGATGCCGGTCTGGATGTCGCGATAGTCCCCGCCGCCCCAGTCCTTCACGTTGGCCAGCATGAACTTCTCGCCGTAGCCCGACGAGCCGCGCGGGTTGGGATAGAACACGGCCCATCCCTTCCCCGCCCACACGTGGCCCGCGTTGTCGTACCAGCTGGAGGGGAAGCCCTGCATCCAGACGCCGGACGGACCACCGTGCACCACCGTGACCATCGGGTACTTCTTCCCGCGCTCGTAGCCCACGGGGTAGAGCAACACGCCCTCGATCTCCATCCCGTCGGTCGACTTCCAGCGGATGACTTCACCGGCGCCTAACGACCAGTTGGCGACGGCGGCATTGTGCGTGGTGAGGGTGCGCGGCGGCGCCTCACCCGCCTCGAAGATCCCGACCTCGGGCCCGCGGTCGATCGTCGAGTAGGCGGCGGCAAAGCGGTTCCGGTCGCGCGCGTACGACACGCCGTCCGAGCCGAAGAGCCCGCCGATCACGCCGGCGAACTTCGTCACCTGCCGCGGCATCCCGCCCGCCGTGGCCACCGTGAAGACCTGCGAGGTCGTGCCCGTGGTCGTCGTGAACCACAGCGACTGCCCGTCGGCCGACCAGGAGGGCGTCCCCGGCTGGTAGAGGTACGCGTCCGGGATCACGATGCGCGGCGCACCACCGGCGGCCGGCATCACGGCGAGCTTCGTCTGGGCGATGATGGGCGCCGCGGCCCCCCGCGTGAGGAACGCGATCCACTGCCCGTCCGGCGACCAGCGCGCCGACTGGTCCGATCCGGCATTCTCCGTGAGGCGACGCTGCTGCCCGCTGCTCGCGTCCACCACCCAGATGTCCGACCGGTGGATGTCGTCCGCTCGCATCGACGGCACCGTCGTGTACGCGATCTGCCGTGAATCGGGCGACCAGTCGATGTCGAGCAGGTCCAGGTCACGGGCGACCAGCTCCTTCGCCTCCCTGGTGGCCACCGTGATCACCCAGAGCCGGTTGTGCTTGAGGTTCAGGTCGACCGTGATCGCGTCTTCCCCGGCCTTCTGCCGCTTCTCCTCCTCCTCGGTCATCACGTATGGCGCCAGGTAGGCGATCCGCGAACCATCCGGCGACCACCGGTAGTCGATCACCCCGCTCTTGGAGGTCGTGAGCGCCTCAGCCTCGCCCCCAAACGGGGAGAGTAGGAAGAGCTGCGGCGCCCCACCGCGCTCCGAGATGAACGCCAGCCGATGCCCATCGGGCGACCATCGCGGCGAGCGGTCCTTCTTGTCGCTGGTCGTCAGGCGGCGTGGGGCCCCGCTGCCGTCCGCCGACGCGAGCCACAGGTCCGTGTCGGACTTGTTCCCCGCGAGGTCGAACGACTCGACGACGTAGGCGACGCTCCGCCCATCCGGGCTCAGTTGGACCCCCGACAGCTGCTTGAGCGCGAGGACATCCTCAAAGGTCATGGCGCGCTTCGTCTGCGCGCCGGCTACGAACGAGAGGGTCAGGGCCACGAGGGCCGCACCACGTCGCAACATTGCGTTCACCAGGGTGAGGTCGGGAGCAAATCTACCCCCGGTGTGACCCTTGT
>JAEUJL010000485.1 GCA_016794835.1 Gemmatimonadota bacterium
GAGGATGAGTCGCTGGAGGTACGAGCCTTTGAAGCCGGAGCGAACGACTTCCTGGTGCGCCCCGTGCGCATGGCCTCATTGTCCGCCAAGCTCAAGGCGCTCGTCAAGAAGAAGTAAGACAACGACTTACGCGCTCGGAGCATATTCCCATGCTCCCATGCTCCCGGCGGGAGCATGACCGAGATCACCTGCGGGGTCGTCGACGTCCACGTGGTGGATCCTGCCGCCGGGTTCAAGGTCCTCATGCTCCGGCGGGCAGCCGGCGTACGGTGCACCGGGGCCTGGGAAGGGGTGCATGGGTCGATCGAGCCGGGCGAGAGTCCCGAAGACGCCGCCGCCCGGGAGTTTGCCGAGGAGACCGGACTCCCCCTCCTGCGCCTGTACTCCATCGGGACCAACCCGTTCTATGTCCCCAGTCGGCGAACTGTCCAGGTGGCTGTGGTATTTGCCGCGCTGACCGATTCGCGGCTCTCCCCGCGGCTGGCGGAGGAACACGACGCCTTCGAGTGGATGGGGCTCGCCGAAGCGCTTGAGCGGGCCACATGGCCGCGAACGCACCAGGCACTCCGGGATGTCCACCACCTCCTGCGGACAGGCGATGCCGGTCCTGCCGAGGACGTCCTGAGGGTTCGCTAGGAGCGGGACCCGGCGCGCGAGCGCACGAGGGCTCGCTCCCGCTCGATGCGCTGCAGGATCGCCGGCCAGGTGGTCGCGCGCGCGGTCTCATAGGCGACGACCAGCGGTTGGTTGACGTCGAGCTGGCCATCAAAGACGTACAGGGCGCTCTGCACTTCCCGTTGCCGGACGCGCTGCAAGCCGAATCCCGGGGACAGCCCGATCACGTCGATGGGGCGGAAGTCGCGTCCCACATTAGTGATGATGAGCTCGAGCGGGCTGTACCTCGCCTCGCCCACCTCCTGGCTGAAGAACGACACGTACCAGACGCTGAGCCGCGGGAGCGCGGTGCGGCGGCTCAGCTCGGTCAGTCGCTCGGTCTGGCTCTTGAGGAGGTCGGAGAGGGCGGTGTAGGAATCCGGAGAGAGCACCCGGATGACTGACTCATCGAGCGGAATGGCGCGGACCCGCAGCCCGAACTGCGACACCCGCACGGCGATGTCGTCCTGCTTGAGGGATCCGAAGCCGGCCGGGACCAGTTGCATGGAGTCCGCCGCCGTCGCCCCGGGAGCGGCGAGCCCTCCACCGGCCGGCGTTGCCGGCAGGCAGGCGGCGATGCAAAGCGTGGCGGTGACCGCAAGCGCACGCGTCATGGGGTCGGCGCCCTCCATGCCGGGGTCTGGATCAGGGCCACGACGGCGGCGGCGATCTCGTCGCGCCCCTCGCGGGTGACGGCACTGCAGGGGACGACCTGCGCGGGGTCCAGCCCGGCCGCCTGGCAAATCATCGACAGCTGCGACTCGCGCTCGCGCGGCCGCAGCTTGTCGATCTTGGTGATGGCGACCAACGTCGGCAGTTCCAGGCCGGCGAGGTACTCGAGCATGTCGAGGTCGTCGGGGGAGGGTTCGCGGCGCGCGTCAAGGAGCACGACGACACCGCGCAGTTCCTTCGCCGAGCGCAGGTAGCTGTCGATCAATCCCTGCCAGGCCTGGCGCTTCTCGCGTGCAACACGTGCGTAGCCGTACCCTGGCAGGTCGGCAATGACGAAGGTGTCATTGACCTGGAAGAAGTTGACCTCCTGCGTCCGCCCCGGGGTGTTGGAGACGCGGGCGAACGAACGGCGCCGGATCAGCATGTTGAGCAGCGACGACTTGCCCACGTTCGATCGACCGGCGAAGGCGACTTCCGGGAGTCGTTCCTCGGGACGCCAGTTCCCCCCAACGGCCATGCCACCAAGGAATGACAGCTGGCGAATGACGAGCGGGTCAGCGGCGACGGGGGCCGGGTCGGTCATGGTGTGTGGGCCCCCTGCTGGGCGGCGGGATGGACGAGGGGAGCGAGGGCCAGTTCGAGCACCTCGTCCATGGTGCGCACCGCGCGAAAGGTCAGGCCGGCCTTCACCTCGGCGGGGAGTTCATCCAGCTCGCGCGCATTTGCGGCGGGGATCACGACCGTCGTGCGGGCGGCGCGCAGTGCCGCGACGCTCTTCTCCTTGAGTCCGCCGATGGGCAGGACGCGCCCGCGCAAGGTGACCTCCCCGGTCATCGCGACATCGGCACGGATCGGGCGTCGCGTGAGGGCGGAGACCAGCGCCGTGGTGATGGCGATCCCGGCGGAGGGGCCGTCCTTGGGGGTGGCGCCGGCGGGGATGTGGACGTGGAGGTCGGTGACCCGGACGAAGCCCGGGTCGATGCCTAACGAATGTGCGCGGGACCGGGTGAAGCTGAGCGCGGCTCCGGCGGATTCCTTCATGACATCGCCGAGCGCGCCGGTGAGGTGGAGGCGCCCACGGCCGGGGAGGGCGGCCACCTCGATGTCGAGGACCTCGCCACCGGTCCCGGTCCACGCCAGTCCGGTGGCCACGCCGACCTGGTCGTCGAGGGTGTGGTCGTCCGGGTCGTGCGGGGGCACGCCGAGCATGGGGCGCAGGTCGGTGACGTCGATGGTGTCGACCGGGCTCGGTATGGGCGCCTCGGCGCGACGCCGGGCCACCTTGCGCGTGAGGCGCGCGAGCTGTCGCTCGAGGTCGCGGACGCCGGCTTCGCGCGTGTAGGACCGCACGATCGCCGGGATGACGCCGGGGGCCAGCGTGAGCGTGGACGGGTCGATCCCCTGGCGTGCACACTGCTTCGGGAGCAGGAACCGCCGGGCGATCGCGTACTTCTCCTGGTCCAGGTAACCCGGGAGTCGGACGATCTCCATGCGGTCGCGCAGGGGTTCCGGGATGGTGGCGACCGTGTTTGCGGTCGTCAGGAAGAACACCTGCGACAGGTCGTAGTCGAGCTCGAGGTAGTGGTCGTTGAAGGCGGCGTTCTGCTCCGGGTCGAGCACCTCGAGCAGGGCCGCGGCGGGATCCCCCCGGTAGTCGTGGCCCAGCTTGTCGATCTCGTCGAGCAGGATCAGGGGATTCACCACCTGGACCTTGCGCATCGCCTGCAGGATGCGCCCGGGCAACGACCCGATGTAGGTGCGCCGGTGCCCACGGATCTCCGCCTCGTCCCGCACCCCGCCTAACGACATCCGGACGAACCGGCGGCCCATCGCCCGCGCGATCGACCGGCCCAGGGACGTCTTGCCGACCCCCGGGGGGCCGACGAGGCAGAGCAGTTGCCCCTCGCGCCCGCCGCCGCCGGCGAGGACGGCGACATGATCGAGGATCCGGTCCTTCACGTCATCGAGGCCGAAGTGATCCTCGTCGAGGATCGTGCGTGCGCGCTGCACGTCGAGGATCTCGTCACTCCGCTCCGACCAGGGGAGGGCGAGGATCCAGTCCAGGTAGTTGCGCGAGACCGTGGCTTCCGGCGAGACCGTCGGCATCCGTCGCAGGCGACGCAGTTCCCGCTCGGCGCGTGCCCGCGCGGCGTCGGGCATGGTGCGTGCCGCCAACTGGGCCTGGAGGTCGTCGAGCTCCTCCCCATCGTCCTGGCCCAGTTCGCGATGGATCACCCGCAACTGTTCCTGCAGGTAATACTCGCGCTGGCTGCGGTGGATCGTCCCGCGGACCTCGTCGTCGATGCGGCGGTCGAGCCCGAGGATCTCGATCTCGGCTTCCATCAGGGCGATGAGGCCGTCCTGCAGCTCGGCCAGGGTGGCGCATTCCAGCAGGCGCTGCCGCTGGGGCGTCCGGATGGCGAGGTGCCCGGCGATGATCCAGGCGGCCCGCACGTGGTCGTTTGTCGACGTGGCGACCTGCACCACCTCCGGCGGGATGCGCCGCTGCAACCCCGCATACTCCTCGAAGGTGTCTGCGAGGCGCACCGCACGCGCGGCCTCCTCGCTGGTCGTGGTGAGGGGGGCGAGGGACCGGACCTCGAAGGCGGCACGCAACCCGCCCGTCTTCGCCGTGGCAACGCGCGTCAGGCGAACGACATCGAGGGCATCCACGAGGATCCGGATCGTCCCGTTCGGGAGGCGCGCCGCGTGCTGGAGCTCGGCGACCACACCAACCCGGTACAGGTCGCCGGGACGCACCTGCTCTCCCTCCGATTCACGCTGCGTGGCCAGGATGAGCAGTCGGTCGCCATCCCACGCCTGCTGGACCGCGGCCAGCGAGCCGGTACGCCCCACGACCAGCGGCATGCTGAGCTGGGGGAACGCCACGACATCCTGGAGCGGCAGGACCGGGAGCTTGTCGGGGAAGTGTCGATCGGGCACGAGGGCGGGATGGGTGCTTCCGGAAGCTAATCGGCCGACGGGGGATCCCCCCGTCGGCCGTCGCATCTCCTTCGTGCTGCCTCCGCGGTGCTACGCCTCTTTCTTCTGGCGCTTCGGCGCGATCTCGAGGAGCGGCGGCGCCCCGTTGGTGATGCACGACTCGGTGACCTTGACCTCGATCACGTCCTCGCGGCTCGGGAGGTCGAACATGATCTCCATGAGGGTCTCCTCGAGGATGGCGCGCAGTCCCCGGGCGCCTGTACCGCGCTTGAGCGCCTTCTCGGCGATGGCGCGCAGGGCCGTCTCCTCGAAGGTGATCTTGACGTCCTCGAGCTCGAACAGCTTCACGTACTGCTTGGTGAGCGCGTTCTTCGGCTCCTTGAGGATGCGCACGAGGGAGACTTCATCGAGCGCCTGGAGCGGGACGACGACCGGCATGCGGCCCACGAGCTCAGGGATCAGCCCGAAGCGGAGCAGGTCGTCCGGCTCGACCTCGGCGAACGGGTTGGTCTTCTCCGCGTCCTTGCCCTTGGGCTTGCCGGTGGTGACGGCCTCGCCCCCGAAGCCGATCTGGCGGCGACCGGTGCGTGCCTCGATGACCTTCTCCAGCCCGTCAAATGCGCCGCCGCAGATGAACAGGATGTCCTTGGTGTTGATCTGGATGTATTCCTGCTGCGGGTGCTTGCGGCCACCCTGCGGCGGGACCGAGGCGACGGTGCCCTCGAGGATCTTGAGGAGGGCCTGCTGCACCCCTTCGCCCGACACGTCGCGCGTGATGCTCGGGTTCTCGCTCTTGCGGGCGATCTTGTCGATCTCGTCGATGTAGACGATGCCACGCTCGCACTCGGCGACGTTGAAGTCGCCGGCCTGCAGGAGGCGGACGAGGATGTTCTCGACGTCCTCGCCCACGTAGCCGGCCTCGGTCAGCGTGGTGGCATCGGCGATGGTGAACGGCACATCGAGGATGCGGGCGAGGGTCTGGGCGAGCAGCGTCTTGCCCACGCCCGTGGGGCCGATGAGCAGGATATTGCTCTTGTCGAGCTCGACCTCCCCTTCACGCGGGGCGCCGGCGTTGATGCGCTTGTAGTGGTTGTACACCGCAACGGCGAGCGCCTTCTTCGCCAGTTCCTGACCGATCACGTACTGGTCGAGGACGTCCTTGATCTCGTGCGGCGTGGGAACCTGGGTGATCGCCTCTGCGACCTCGCGCTCCTCGTCTTCCGCGAGGATCTCGTTGCAGAGTGCGATGCACTCATTGCAGATGTAGACCGAGGGCCCGGAGATGAACTTCCGCACCGAGTCCTTGGACTTGCCGCAAAATGAGCACCGCAGGTGTTTGTCGTGCGACATGGCACTCTCGAGAGGAGACGTTCGCCCACCGCCATCTATCTAAAGGACGGCGTCAGGGGGCGTCAAGCAATGGCGACCGGGGGTGGTGTGTGCCGCAGCTCACACCACCCCCGTCACGTCCTAGACACCAGCCATCACCGGCCGCGTCGCGTCGGGGCTTTCCGAGCGGCTGACGACGATGCTGTCCACCAGCCCGTACCCCTTGGCGTCCTCAGCGGACATCCAGCGGTCGCGGTCGGTGTCACGCTCGATTTCCTCGAGGGTGCGCTTGGTGTGCTTGGCGAGGAGTTCGTTCATCTTGCCCTTGAGATACAGGATTTCCTTCGCCTGGATCTCGATGTCCGACGCCGAGCCACCGCCGCCACTCTGGTGGGGCTGGTGGATCATGATGCGCGAGTGCGGGAGCGCGAGGCGCTTGCCCGACGTCCCCGCGGCCAGCAGGAAGGCGCCCATGGACGCGGCCATCCCCATGCACATCGTGGAGACCGGCGAGCGCAGGAACTGCATCGTGTCGTAGATCGCGAGCCCCGCCGAGACGCTGCCGCCCGGCGAGTTGATGTACATGTTGATGTCGCGACCCGGGTTGTCCGCATCCAGGAAGAGCAGCTGGGCGATGATGATGTTCGCGACATCATCATTGATGGGGGTCCCCAGGAACACGATGCGGTCCATGAGGAGGCGGGAAAAGACGTCGTACGTCCGTTCCCCGCGTGGTGACCGCTCGATGACGTACGGTGCGTAGATGCTCGGCATGTTGGGCTACTCGATGGTGTTGCGTTCAAAGAGCCACTTGAAAACCCGGTCCTCGGTAATACCCCGCTCCAGCTCCGTGAGCCGTCCGGCCTTCTGCAAGGCGGCATAGACCTGCCCCGGATTCTGTCCCCGCTTTACTGCAAGCTCCGTGACTTTGTCGTCGACGTCGGCCTCGGTCGCCGTCAGCTTCTCAGTTTCGGCCAGAGTCTCGACGATTAGATCCCGCTTTACCTGACGCTCAGCCGTGGGGCGGAACTGCCCGGCAAAACGTTCCTTCTCCCCGTCGGGGATCTGGTAGGCGTTCGCGTACCCGTCGATCAGCTGGTTGACCCAGGCGGCGGGGACGTCGAACGGATTAGCGGCCATCAATTCGTCCAGGAGCTTGGCCCGCACGTCGGAATCGGCCTCCCGCTCGGCCGCCTCGACCATGTCCTTCCGGACGGCGTCCCGAAAAGCCCCGATTGAGTCAAAATCCCCGACTTCCGCCGCGAACGCGTCGTCCAGGTCAGGCAAAACCTTGCGCTTGACGTCGTTCAGGGCCACGCGGACCATCTTGGACTTGCCGCGCTGGGATTCGTCCGGGAAGTCATCCGGCCAGCGGACAGCCCGCTCCGCGGTGCCCCCCGGGGCGAGTTCGGTGATCAGCTCCTCAATCCCCGGGATCGCGTGTCCCGCGCCGAGGACGATCTTGTACTCCTTGCCCTCCGGGATCGTCCCGTCTTCCTCGGCGGTGGCCAGGACGACCGTCACGAGATCCCCCTCGAGGGGCTTGGCTTCCTGGGGGACCCAGTTGGCGCGCTGCTCGCGGACCTGCTCGATCTGCTCGGCGACCTGCTCGTCGGTGACGACCCGCTCGGTGCGGGTGACCTTGAAGCCGCTGGTGCGGGCGAGGGTGACCTCGGGGCGAACCTCGAGGTGGAGCTCAAAGGTCACCGGCTGGCCATCATCTGCCTTGAGGTCGTGCACGTGGGGCTGGGCGGCCACCTTGAGGTTCTCCTTTTCGAGCACCTCGCGGTACGCCTGCTGCACGAGCGCATCGAGCGCCTCAGCCTTGATGGTGTCGCCGAAGCGCTTGAGGACCATCCCGGTCGGGGCCTTGCCCGGCCGGAACCCGGGAATGGAGACCTTGGACGCGAGCTTGCGCGCGGATTCCTGGTGCGCCTTGTCCACGACGTCCGTGGGGATCACCACGGAAATCAGTCGCTCGGCACCTTCGGCCTTCTTGGTTTCGTACGTAATACTCATATTCGGGGAACGGGGCCGCGACGCGCCGAGGGCTCGTCGCCAGGTCCGTGGAGTACCATCGGGAGGCGGAAAGCTAACGGTCGGGGAGACCCGGACCAAGGCAAGATGCCCGCCGTAGACACCTTTGCCGCGAGAAGCAGATGACCCGCATTCGTCTCCGCCTTGTCCCTGCCATGGCCTCTGCGCTGGCGCTGTTGGCGCTGGCGGCTCCCGAGGCGACGGCCCAGGACGGCGTGCGCCGCAACGTGCTGAGCCTCAATCCCCTCGGGATTCCCTTCGAGTACATCTCCGGCGAGTACGAGCACATGGTCTCCGGGCTGGTTTCGTACGGGCTGCAGGGCTCGTTCCTGTCGGTCAACCGGGGGAGTTACGCGTCCGTGGAGGCCAAGATCCGCGCGTACCCAAACGAGGAATGGCCCAAGGGCTTCTCGATCGGCCTGGCCGCGGGCGTCACGCGCCTCTCGGAAGACCGAACCAACTTCGAGACCAATCGGGAAGAGACCGAGACCGAAACGCTGCCGACCATGGCGGTGATCGTGGACTACAACTGGATTCTCGGAAAGGCGCAGCGTGTGATCGTGGGCACCGGCGTGGGCGCCAAGCGGTTGATCGGAGCTAGCAGCGACTTTGTCGACCTGAACACCGCGTACCCCACGGCGCGCTTCCAGATCGGGATCCGGTTCTAGGGGGCGCGGCGCGCGGGGCCCCGGGTCTCGCTACCGCCGGTGTCCGCGCTCGATGAGGTCCGCGACGATCTTGCCTGACGAGAGCACCCCCGGAAGCCCGGCGCCCGGGTGCGTGCCGGCTCCTGCAAAGTAGAGGTTGGGGATGTCCTCGCTGACGTTGTGCGGCCTGAACCAGGCCGACTGCGTCAGGATCGGCTCGACGGAGAACGCACTTCCCAGGTGGCTGCGGAGGTCGTCGCGGAAATACGGCGGGGTCACCATCCGCTCGGTGACGATGTGTCGCGAGAGGTCGGGCAGGTAGCGCGCCTCGAGGTATTGCACGATGGCGTCGCGATACCGTGGCCCCTCCACATCCCAGTTGACGTCGCCCCCGAGGTGGGGAACGGGCGACAACACATACCAGCAGTCCCCGCCGGCAGGCGCCAGGGAGGGGTCGGTGGCCGACGGGCGGTGCAGGTACAGCGAGAAGTCGCCGGCGAGCCGCTTCCTCGTGAAGATGTCGTCCAGGAGGCCCCGGTACCGCGGCCCCATGAGGATCTCGTGGTGGGCGATGTCGTCGTAGCGCCGGTTCGTCCCGAAGTAGAGGACGAAGAGCGACATCGAGTAACGCCGCCGGGTGATCCGTCGGTCGGTGTTCCGCGGCCGGACCGCCGGATCCACGAGGTGGAGGTAGGTGTTCGCCACGTCGCCATTTGACACGACCGCGTCGGCCGGGACGACTTCCCCCGAACCCAACCGCACCCCGGTGGCGCGACGTTGAACGGGGTCCACCTCGATGCGGGCCACCGGCGCATGGCAGCGGATGAGCCCGCCCATGTCCTCGAACAAGCGGGCCAGTCCTCGCACCAGCGCCCCCGTGCCCCCCATCGCGAACCAGACCCCCCACTCCTTCTCGAGGTGGTGGATGAGCGCGTAGATCGAGGTGGTCTGGAACGGGTTCCCGCCGACGAGCAGCGGGTGGAAGGAGAAGACCTGGCGCAGCCGTTCGTCGCGAATGAACTGGTTGACGAAGCCGGCCACGGACCGATACGACTGGAGCCGGATCAGGTCCGGCGCCACCCGCAACATGTCACTGACCTTCAGGAAGGGGGTGTCGATCAGCCCGAACCCGGCGCGGAAGATCTCGACGGTCGCGCGGGAGAATCGTTCATACCCCGCCACGTCGTCCGGGTTGAACGCGCGCACCTGCGCGACGATGTCGTCCGGCTTGCCGTTGTAGCGGAAGACCGAGCCATCCTCGAACCGCACATTGTAGTACGGGTCGAGGGGGACGAGGGTGACGTAGTCGGCGGTGGCCCGCGCGCCTAACGCGAACAGGTCGTGCACCAGCCACGGGGCGGTGATGATGGTGGGCCCGGCGTCGAAGGTGAAGCCGTCCTGCCGAAACACGCGGGCGCGACCCCCGGGTTGCTCCAGCGCCTCGACGATCGTGACGTCGTGCCCCTGGGCGCGGAGGCGAATAGCTGCGGCGAGGCCGCCGAAGCCGGCCCCGATCACGACGATCTTCACGAGTCCGGACGACACTGGGCCCCGGATCGGCGCTCGCTATCGCTCGCTTGTCCGGGGAACGTCATGCACACGCATCGAAGGGACGCCACTATGCCGGACGGGCGCGCAGGGCGGGTGCCGGCTGGGTGCGCGGAGCCCGCAGGGCCAACCAGACCGGGACGGCCATCGCCATCGTCCCGAGGCCGGCGGCCCACCACAGCCCATCACGCAGGCAGAGCACGATCGGCATGATGCCGTTGGTCGCGTAGATCCAGATGGGCGTAGCACTCGGGCTCACGCGCTGGGCCCAGTCCGCCGGCGGCACGACCGCCAGCATCAACCGCGCAACCACGGTCCCCGTGAGGTACCACCCGAACCAGTTGGAGAGCGGCATCCCATAGAAGACGTCGCGCGAGAAGAACGCGACGAGCCAGTCCGGAAAGCCCATGTCCCGGAACTGCTGGCCACTTCCCCAAATCCAGTGCGAGGTCTTCACCATCGCCGGGTCCATCGAGACGTCCCACGCGACGAGGATGAGCCCGGCCACGGCCGCCCACTTCCACCGGGAGGCACTGTCGTTGGCGGGGACCATCAACCGGGCGCAGATCGCGAGGCACCCGTAGATCATGTAGAACCACGAGATCGGGATCGGGAACGGCACCAATCCGAGGATGCGGTAGCCAAGCAGCGGGGTGTACTTGTATTCCCCGAACGGAAAGCCGGTGCCGGTCCCCGCGAGTTCGGAGCCGAGCGAGACCAGGCTCCCCAGCGCGAAAATGGCGAGGGCGCGTCCCAGGCCGAGCCGGCCCGTGGCATGGAGGAGGGCGGCCAGTGCCCCGAGGACGACATAGGTCGGCCCGGAGAACTTCCACGCCAGGCGCATGATGGTCGCGTTAGGCTCCTCGGCCAGCCAGGGACCGGGTGGGCCATTGAGCACGGTGACCATGGCGAGCGACGAGAACGCGATCAGGCCGAGGTGGCCGAGCAGCGCCCAGGTCGCCAGGCGGTCGGAGCGAGTCGACTCCATCAGGCGGCGTGGGTGTGCGGGGTGGAGAGCAGGCACTTGCCGAGGACCAGGGCACGCTCACCCCACCCGAGGCTCGCGCGGCGGGTGAAGGAGTCGTAGCCGTTGCGCTCGATCACGTCCAGGATCCTCGCGTACCCGACGGCGCAGGCCCATGCACAGCGCTGGGCATCCGGGGCGAGGTGGTGGATCCCGGGCATCGCGCGCGCATACCACTCGCGTGCCCGCGCGACCTGGCCTCGCATGAAGACACGCCAGCCGGGGCGATGGAGTGCGGAGCCGTCCAGGACGTCGTCCGCGCTGAATCCATGCTGCGCCAGCTCGTCCGCTGGCAGGTACACGCGCCCGCGGGCCGCGTCCTCGCCGACATCGCGGAGGATATTGGTCAGCTGCATGGCGACGCCGAGGTCCCGAGCCCGTCGAACGGCCGCGTCCCGGGCTCCCTGAATGCCCATGACCGAGGCGCACATCTCACCGACGCACCCAGCCACCCCCTCACTATAGGTACGGAGCTCCTCAAACGTGTCCCAGCGCGTGTGGGTCAGGTCGGTCGCGACGCCGTTGAGCAGTTCGTGGAGCGGGGCACCCGGGACGCCGAAGGTGCGAATCGTCCACGACAGCTCCCGGAAGACGGCATTGTGGCCGTGGCCAGCAAGCGCCGCGTCGAGGTCGGCACGCATGCGCTGGAGCGCGGCGCCGGCGGCGCCCCGGTCGGCGAGTCCGGCCTGCGAGTCGACGATATCGTCCGCGACCCGGCAGAACGCGTACAAGGCAAAGGTCCCCCGGCGCTTCTCGGCGGGCAGGAGGTAGCTGGCGACCGCGAAGGTCCGGGCGTGTCGCCTGGTCAGCCTTTCACACTGTTGCGCGTCGGCGATCGGCATCCGAGGGTCAGGAACGTCAGGGCGAAGATGGTGCGGACAGGGGGTCGCGACCAGCACAGCGGGTGGACGCACCTCTTGAGCGAATCAGCACCTCCGGAGGTTCCCGGGGAAGCTACGCCGGTGGATCGGCGGCAGATTTCCGTCCCTCAAGCCGCGAAATCCATAGAAAAAATGCTCACCCCGAGGGATTCGTCACCAATTGGTTGACGTCTGCGACTGTCGGGGTCATCTTGGGGCCGCTTCGACGGGGTGGGTAGGGGAGGGTGGTGTGGGTCTTCCCCCGCGAGCTGGCTTCGTTTGAATCTCCTTCAGGTCTTTACGTGCGGCGTCAGCGCCGCGCTATCCAGTTCCACCCCCCGAGGCGGACATCTCGGGGGATTTGCCGCATCCGGCAAGTGGCAGTCTCACCCACTCACACGGAGGAAACATGGTGAGTAATGTCCGCAGGAGAATCGCCTCGTTCCTGGCAGCTGCGCTTTTGGCGCCGCTGGCAGTCGGGGCCCAGACCACGGGTATCATCGATGGACGGGTCATGGACCAGTCCACCGGGCGCCCGGTGGAGTCTGCCCAGGTCAGCATCGAGGGAACGACGATCGGCGCCCTCACCAACGCGCAGGGTGCCTTCCGTATCACGGGAGTCCCGGCTCGTCAGGTGACGGTCCGCGTCCGCGCGCTCGGCTACGCTCCCACCTCGCGCCAGGTGACGGTCGCGGCGGGTGAGACGCAGCGCATCGAGTTCACGGTCAACACGTCGGCGATCCAGCTTGACCAGGTGGTCGTGACCGGGTCGGGCCAGCAGACCGAGGTGAAGCGCCTCGGGAACACGGTGGCCGTCATCCAGGTCCCGCAAAATGCCCCGATCAACGACGTCTCGGCGCTGTTGACGGCGCGCGAGCCGGGCTTGAGCGCGGTGACTGCCGGTGGCCTCGCGGGTGAAGGCGCGCGTATCCGCATCCGCGGCAACGCGTCGCTGACCCAGTCGAACGAGCCGATCGTGTTCGTCGACGGCGTCCGCATCAACAACGGCGGCAGCTTCGGCATCGGGACGGGCGGCGGTGGTTCGCCGTCGCGCCTGGACGACATCGATCCGAACACCATCGAGCGCGTGGAAGTGCTGAAGGGCGCCGCCGCGGCGACGCTGTACGGCACCGAAGCCTCGAACGGCGTGATCCAGATCTTCACGAAGAACGGCTCCAGCGGCGCGCCCAAGTGGCAGCTGAACATGGAAGGGATCGCGTCGAGCTTCGTGGATCGTGTGGCCCCGAACTCCTTCTATGCCAAGACGCAGACGGACGCCGATCGCCTGGCGACCTTCTGGAACATGCCCGGCCTCAAGCCGTTCGAAGTCCGTGAAGTCCCGATCTTCAAGGACTACTTCACGGAAACCGGCAAGGGTGGTTCGGGATCGCTCTCGGTCAACGGTGGAACGACCGGCCTGACGTACTTCGCCAGCGGTCGCCTCTACCAGGAAGACGGCCCGTTTGGCGGCACCGAGTACGGCCCGGCGCGTGACTTCGTCCGCCGCATTGCGACGACGGGGAAGATCCAGCTCGTGCCGTTCTCGAACCTGCGCCTCGGGTTCAACAACAACTACTTCAACACCCAGAACGAGGTCCCCGAGAACAACAACAACATCTACGGGGTGAACTCGCTGGCGTACATGGCGCGTCCGGAAGTCGCGAACTGCAACCTCTCGAACTATGTCGCCCCCGGGAAGTGCTCGGGCGCCGGCAACCCGTTCGGGAACCAGGCGTTCATGACGGCCCGTGAGGCGATGAACCAGGTCAACAGCAACGCCGTCTCGCGCTACCTCGGCGTCGTGGATGCCGACTATCGCCTGGCGGAAGGCGCGAACTGGACGACCGCGGTCGGCTTCGACTACACCTCGCAGCGTGACTTCGGCTTCTCGCCGTTCGGCTACAACGTCGACCTCTTCACCTCGCAGACGGTGGACGGCGCGCGCACGACCTTCAACGGCGAGCGTCGCCTCCTGACCCTCGACTCGAAGCTGGCGTACAACAAGGACATCTTCGGCCTCTCGACGCAGAACGTGGTCGGTCTCCAGGTCTTCAATGACCGCGTCGTGAACCGTAGCGGCTCGTCGCAGTCGTTCCCCGGCCCGGGCATCGAAGTCGTGGGCGCCGGTGGTACGGCGATCACGACGGGCGAAGGGTTCCTGACGACGATCAACGGCGGGTACTTCGGCCAGACGCAGGTGGGCTGGAAGGACCTCGTCTTCGTGACGGCCGGTGGTCGCTATGACTTCTCGTCGGCGTTCGGTGCCGAGGCGCCTGGCGTCTTCTATCCGAAGGCCTCCATCTCGTTCGTGCCGTCGGACATGTCGGGTTGGGGTTCGCCGCTCGGGATCAACACCTTCCGTGTGCGTGCGGCCTGGGGGCAGTCGGGTCGCCAGCCTGGCGCGTTCGACCGCTTCACGACGTTTGGTCCACTCGTCTCCGAGCTGGGCGCCGGCCTGACGCCGAGCCAGCTGGGTAACCAGAACCTCGAGCCGGAAGTTGCGACGGAAATCGAAGGTGGCTTCGAGGCCGGCATGTTCGACAACCGCCTCGCCCTCGAGTTCTCGTACTGGGATCGCAGGGTCACCGACGGCCTCGTCTCGCGCCAGTTCGCCACGTCGGGTGGCTTCCGCAACCCGCAGCTGACGAACATCGGCACGATCGACGCCAACGGGTACGAGATCAACCTCCGCGGCAATGTGTACCGCTCGGCGAAGTCGCAGATCGACCTCTTCGCCAACGCGGCGTACCTCAAGCAGACGTTGACGTCGCTCGGCGGCGCTCCGGCCCTCAAGGTCGGGTACTTCCGCTATCGCGGCTTCATGCGCGAAGGGGACCCGCTGGGTTCGTTGTATGCGCCGCGTCTTGCGGTGGCCTGCAACGGCTCGCCGAAGACCAACAAGGCTGGCAAGCCGATCGCCTGTCTCTCGGCCGACCAGTATGCGATCGACTTCAATGGTCGCGGCTCTGCCGCCACGCGCGCCGAGCTGCTCCAGTACTTCTCGCAGCCGCGTGACCTGCAGAACTCGGCGGTCCAGAACGCGCTCAAGCCGTTCCTCGCCGACTACGACGGCAACGGCAACCCGCTCGAGCAGTTCGTTGGCGACGTGATCCCGGATTGGTCGGGTGCGTTCGGTGGCTCGATGAGCCTCGGCCGTTCCTGGCGCTTCCAGACGCTCTTCGAG
>JAEUJL010000493.1 GCA_016794835.1 Gemmatimonadota bacterium
CGGGCCGCCCACTTCACGTCGGCGGCCCGTCTCTCGAACTCGTTGTCTTTGTTGATCTTCCAATCAGTGGCTAGGGACGGAATCGAACCGCCGACACGCGGATTTTCAGTCCGCTGCTCTACCAACTGAGCTACCTAGCCAGCCCCCAACCGCAGGGGAGAGCAAACATAACCCGGCCGACAGCCCAAACGGGAGCCCCAACCGTCACCCCGACCCGTGGGGGCGAGCAAGCCATCTTGTTGCGGCGACGACACTTGGGCGGCCACGGGCCGGGTTCACCTGACCCACCAGCCGGCCCCACACGGACCCCTCACCCCGCTTTCCGGGCCTTCCGCGCGCTCCCCTTCACCGCCGCGTACCGGGCCAGGTAGGTCGCCAGCGGGACCTTCGCGATGCACTCGCCGAGCACATCCAGCGGTAGCTGCTCGAGCGACTTGAAGCGCACACAGGACTTCCCCATGTCCAGCTTCTTTCCCGTCGCCTTGTACGCGGCCGTCCACCACTTCTCCAGCGTGGGATCGCCATACACGGCCATCAGGTACACGGCATAGTTGTTCTTCTGCGCCGCGAGCCCCGCATACATCAGCGGCTGCTTGTTGTAGGTGTCCGGAAAGGTCGACAGCGGGACAAACCAGGTGATCATCCCGTAGTTCATCCCCTCCGTGTACCCCTTCGGCAGGTGCTTCCGGATCACCGCGCGCACCTTGGCGAGCACCGCGCGACGCTCCGCGGGCAGCTCCTTCAAGTAGGCGGCCACGGTGGGCGCCGCGCTGCTGGCCATTTCACCCCTCCTGGTCGTAATTCCGTTCCCGGACAACCTCACCGTACTCCCGATGACTCGCAACCGGCTCGAAGCCTTCTCCGACGGCGTCCTCGCCATCGTCATCACCATCATGGTGCTGGAGCTCAAGGTACCGCACGATCCGTCCTGGGCCGCGCTCCGCGCCCTCTGGCCCGTGTTCCTGAGCTACGCGCTCTCCTTCATCTACATCGGCATCTACTGGAACAACCATCACCACATGCTGCACGCCGTGCAGCACGTGAATGGCTCGGTCCTCTGGGCCAACCAGCACCTGCTCTTCTGGCTCTCGCTCGTCCCGTTCGCCACCGCCTGGATGGGCGAGAACCACTTCGCCCCGCTCCCGGTGGCGCTCTACGGCGTCTCGCTCCTCATGCCCGCCATCGCCTATAACATCCTCGCGCGCACCCTCGTGCGGCTGCATGGTGCCGACTCCGCCTTCACGCGAGCGTTAGGCGCGACCGCAAAGGTAACGTCTCGCTCGCCCTCTACGCCATCGGCACGCTCCTCGCGCTGCGCCTCCCCTGGGTCGCCTTCGCCATCTACGCCCTCGTCGCGGTCATCTGGTTCGTGCCGGATCGCCGCTTTGAACACCCGCACCAACCCTGACGCTCCCCGCTGATCATGCGGCCCTACTGCCGCGCGATCGCCGACTTCCCACCGCGCAACACGTACTTCTGGATCTTCCCGGTGGCCGTCTTGGGCAGCTCGGTCACGAAGTGCACCTCCTTGGGACACTTGAAGTGGGCCAGCCGCTCGCGCGTGAAGGCGCGCAACTCGTCGCCCGTCGCCGTGGCCCCGGCACGCAACACGACAAAGGCATGCGGCGCCTCGCCCCACTTCTCGTCGGCCATCCCGACGATCGCGACCTCCTGCACCGCGGGGTGCCGCAACAGGCACCCTTCGACTTCAACCGACGAGATGTTCTCCCCGCCGGAGATGATCACGTCCTTGATCCGGTCACGAATCTCCACATAGCCGTCGGGGTGGACCACCGCCGCATCACCGGAATGGAACCAGCCATCCCGGATGGCCGCGTTGGTCGCGTCGGGGTCGTTGAAGTACCCCTGCATGACCACGTTCCCCTGGACGGTGATCTCGCCTAACGTGGACCCGTCGGCCGGCACCTCGTTCCCGGCCTCGTCGACCACGCGCAGCTCACCACTCGTGATCAACTCCACGCCCTGGCGCGCCTTCACCACCGCCCGCTCGTGCGGCGGCAAGGCGGCATGCTCGGGGCGGGGCTCACAGATGGTGATGAGCGGCGCCGTCTCCGTCAGCCCGTAGACATGGGTGAGCTCCCAGCCAAGGTCGACCTCGACGCGCTCGATGGTCGCGGCAGCGGGGGGAGCGCCGGCCGTGAAGACCCGCACCCCCCGTGGCACCCCGCGTCGCTGTTCCTCCGGGGCGTTCGAGATCCCGATCAACACGGTGGGCGCCGCACACAACATCGTCCCTCGCTCCGCACGGATCACCTCGAACACGCGCGCCGGCTCCACCTTGCGCACACAGATGTGTGCCCCGCCGACCGCGGTCACGATCCACACGAAGGTCCAGCCATTCGCGTGGAACATCGGCAAGGTCCACACATACCGCTCGTCGCACGTCATGTGGTGATGCACCAGCGTGCCGACGGCATTCGTCCACGCATTGCGGTGGGTGATCATCACCCCCTTCTGCCGCGAGGTGGTCCCCGACGTGTAGTTGATGCTGATCAGCGCCGTCTCGGCGATCGCCGGTCGGCGCGGTGCCGTCGTGGTGGCAGCCAGGGTCGATTCGTAGTCGATCCACCCCGGGCGCCCCTCACCACCCTCGAGCGCCACGAAGTGCGTCACGCTGGTCAACAGCGGCCGGATCTGGTCAATGGCGTCGAGGTGATCCGCATGCGCGCACACCACCTTCGACCCGCTGTGGGTAATCAGGTAGGTGAAGTCGTCCGGTGTGAGGCGATAGTTGATCGGGACGATCGCCGCCCCGGTGGCAGGGACGGCGTAGTACCCCTCCAGGTGCGCGTGCGTGTTTGGCGCGATGTAGGCCACGCGATCACCAGGCGCGACCCCCATCGCCTCCAGTGCGGCGGTCCAGCGATCACACCGATCGAGGAACTCGCGGTA
>JAEUJL010000528.1 GCA_016794835.1 Gemmatimonadota bacterium
CGTCTGCCGTCTGCCGTCTGCCGTCTGCCGTCTGCCGTCTGCCGTCTGCCGTCTGCCGTCTGCCGTCTGCCGTCTGCCGTCTGCCGTCTGCCGTAAGAAGACACTGGGCCCCGGATCCAGTCCGGGGCGCTCGCTTCGCTCGCGTCTGCCGTCTCAGGTCCCGCCTTCCCCCCCAACGCCCCGGATCGCCTCCGTGTCCTCCCTCTCCAACTACCTCGCGTCCAACCAGGCGCGGTTCCGCGATGAGTTGTTCGCCTTCCTCCGCATCCCTTCGGTGAGCGCTCGCAGTGAACATGCGGGCGACCTTCGGGCCTGTGCGGCCTGGCTGCGCGAGAACATGCAGGCGGCGGGCCTTCACACGACGATCCACGAGACACCGGGCCATCCCATCGTGCTCGGCGAGTGGCGAGGCGCCGGGGCTGGTGCACCCACCGTCCTCGTCTACGGCCACTACGACGTGCAACCGGTGGAGCCGCTCGAACTCTGGGAGAGTCCGCCGTTCGAGCCCGAGATTCGCGACGGGCGCATCTACGCGCGCGGCTCGGTCGACGACAAGGGACAGCTCTTCCTCCATATCAAGGCCATCGAGGCACACCTCGCGACCGCCGGCTCGCTGCCCTGCAACGTGATCGTGCTGGCGGAGGGTGAGGAAGAAGTCGGGAGCGACAACCTGGCGGCCTTTGTGGAGGCGCAGGCGTCGCACCTGGCATGCGACGGCGTGGTCATCTCCGACTCCGCGATGTTCGCGCCCGGGCAGCCGTCCATCCTGTCGTCGTTGCGCGGGCTGGCCTACTTCCAGATCGACCTGGAAGGGCCGAGTGTTGACCTGCACTCCGGGTCGTATGGTGGCGCGGTGGTCAACCCGGCGATGGCGCTCGCCCGGATCCTTGCCACCTTCCATGATGCCACGGGGCGTGTGGCCATCCCCGGGTTCTACGATGCCGTGCGCGAGTGGGAACCCGAGGTGCGGGCGCAGATCCGCGGGTTGCCGTTTGACGACGAGCACTTTCGCCACGAGGTGGGGGCAACCGCGTTAGGCGGTGAGGCGGGGTGGACCACCCTCGAGCGGATCTGGTGCCGCCCGACCTGCGAGGTCAACGGCCTGCTCAGCGGGTACACCGGCGAGGGGGCCAAGACGGTCCTGCCGTCAAAGGCGATGGCGAAGGTGAGTTGTCGTCTCGTGCCCGACCAGACGCCTTCGGCGATCGCCGAGCTGTTGCGCCGCCACCTGGCACAGGTGGCCCCGGCGGGCGTGCGGGTGCAAGTCACCGAACTGCATGGCGGGAATCCCTGGCGGGCGACCCTCGCGGGACCACTCTTCGACGCGGGTCGGCGGGCGCTCGAGCGCGCCTTCGGCAAGGCACCGGTGATCGTGGGTGAAGGGGGATCGATCCCCGTGGTTCACGACTTCACGCGGGTGCTCGGCGCGCCGGTGATGCTCATGGGGTTCGGACTCCCCGGTGAGAACGCCCATGCCCCGAACGAATGGATGAGCGACGAGAACTTCGTGAAGGGCACGCAGGCGGCCGCGTACCTGTGGGAGGAGCTCGTGCGACGGGGGTAGCCCGGGCGCGGGGCGCGGGACGCGGGACACGGGACGCGAATCCGCGACGGTCGTGGCGTGCCGAGGAGACGACGCAATGGTCCGGGGGCCCCGCTCCCGGCGACGTGAATCCACGCGGCGAGACATGGTAGCGTCCCCTGCATGGGACGACGTCCGGTTGGGCTCGGTGCGAACTGATGGAATGGCAACGAGTTACCACGCATGGCCGGTCCGGCACCAGACCTGCCCTCCTGGGGGGCCGTACCACACCAGGAGATCCCATGACTACTCGTCGCGTCGGTTTCACCCTCGTTGCCCTTGCCACCCTGGCCGCCAGCGCGGAGGCGCAGCGTCGTACCCCCTCGGTGGCGCGCATCACGCCGTATGTCGGCTACATGCACTTCGGCAACTACGTCGACGGTCCCTTTGGCACGGGGATCCGCAACGAGGGTGCGCCGGTCTACGGCGCGCAGCTCGGGATCGACCTGAGTGACCAGTTCGCCTTCGTCGGGAACGTCGGCTACTCGGACTCGAACCTGGAAGTGGGGCTTCCGATGGTTGGGGGGCTCAACTTCGCCGATGCGAAGGTCCTGCTCTATGACGCGGGCGTGCAGTACCGGCTCCCCACCCCGATTTCGCTTGGTCGTGAGGCGGTCCCGTTTGTCGAGGCCGGTGCCGGGGCGATGCGGACCGAGATTGGCGTGGGCTCGCTGCGCACCCAGTCGACCGCGTTCGCCGCGAACTACGGGGCCGGCGTTGACCTGCAGCTCAGTCGCGGGCTGACGCTCCGGGCGATGGCGAAGGACTACGTGGGTCGTCTCGACCTGCGCGAGGCGACGCGCCTTGACCTGGACGTCCAGACGAAGCGCACGCACAACTGGGCGTTCACGGCCGGCGTCAGCATGCGGTTCTAGCGGGCGAACAGGTCCTGGCGCGGTGGCGGGCCCCCGGAAACGGGGGCCCGTCGTGCATTGCTGGGTCGCGTGCTGGGTCGCGGTTCGCCGGGTAGATTGCCCCGGTCCTCTCGCTCAATCGCATGCGTCGCCTCGCAGTCTTCGTGTCCCTGGTCGCCGGTCCTGCCGCCCTGCCCGCACAGCAGGTCTACAATGGGCGTGCAGGGCAGACCCAGGTCAGCCCGCCCCGCATCGAGGCCAGCGTGGCCGTCGATGGGATGCTGAACGAGGCGCCGTGGGCCCAGGCGGCTGTGCTGACCGGGTTCTCGATGTACCAGCCCGTCGACCAGCAGCCGGCGCAGGATTCCACGGTCGTGCTTGTCTGGTACTCGCCGACGGCGATCCACTTCGGCATTCGCGCCTATGCGCCGGCGGGGGCGATCAACGCGAACCTTTCCGACCGCGACAAGATCTCGGCGGACGATGCCGTCGACCTGATCCTGAACACCTTCAACGACGGGCGGCAGGCGTTTGTGTTCGGGGTCTCGGCCCTGGGCGTGCAATCCGATGGCACGATCAACGAGGGGGCGCGCGCGGCCGGGCAGCGTGGGGGCGGCGCGCTCGACGGCGGGACGGCCACCGTGCAGGCCGACCTGAGCGCCAACTTCGTCTACGAGTCGAAGGGGCGGATCACGGAGTATGGGTACGACGTGGAGGTGCGCATCCCCTTCAAGAGCCTGCGGTACCAGGCGACCGACGTGCAGGACTGGGGGATCCAGGTGGTGCGACGGGTGCGGTACCTCGGGCATGACAACACCTGGACCCCGGCGCGGCGCGATGCGGCGTCGTTCCTTGCGCAGGCGGGGACCCTCAAGGGACTGCGCGGGCTGGAGCGCGGCCTGGTCGTTGACCTCAACCCGTCGGTCGTCGGCTTCCAGAACGGGGCGCCGCGGAGCGATGGCAGCTGGCGTTACCTGCCCCAGGGACCGGAGTACGGGGGCACGATGCGCTGGGGCGTCACCAACAACCTGGTGATGAACGGGACCTTCAATCCGGATTTTTCACAGGTGGAGGCCGATGTGGTGGCGCTGGTGTTCGATCCGCGCCAGGCGTTGTTCTACCCTGAGCGTCGTCCGTTCTTCCTCGAGGGGATCGAGAACTACGCCGCGCCGGATGGGTTGATCTACACGCGCCGGATGGTCCAACCGGACTTTGCCGCCAAGCTGACCGGCAAGGTGGCGGGGACGAATGTCGCCGTGCTCAGCGGGCTGGACGACCGTCGCAACTCCCTCTCGGGGGACGGGCATCCGTACTTCAACGTGTTGCGCGCCGTGCGGGATGTGGGGCCGTTGAGCCGTATCGGCCTGACGTACACCGACCGGGTCGACGCCGACGACTACAACCGGGTGCTGGGCCTCGATGGGCGGCTCGTCTTCCGGAAGTTGTGGACCCTGCAGGGGCACGGTGCCGTGAGTCGCACGCGTTCGGCCGATGAG
>JAEUJL010000538.1 GCA_016794835.1 Gemmatimonadota bacterium
GTGAGGACGGCCGCCAGTTCGGTGGCCAGCTCCACCTTGAAGCGGTTCACCGTGCCAAACTGCCCGGAGCCGGACAGGTCCACGACGAGCATCAAGGTCAGTTCCCGCTCCTCGATGTAGCGCTTGACGAACGGCCGTCGCATGCGCGCCGTGACGTTCCAGTCGATCGACCGCACCTCGTCGCCGGGCTGGTACTCGCGCACCTCGGCGAACTCCATCCCCTGCCCCTTGAAGATCGAGCGGTACTCGCCCGAGAACAGCGAGTTGACCAACCGCCGCGTGCGCAGCTCGATCAGCTTCACCTGCCGCAGCACCTCCGGCGTGATGCCGATCGGCGATGCCGCCGGGCGGGCGCGCGCCGTGTCAGCGCGGCGCGGGGAGGCCGGCGAGGTGGGAGCGGGCATGCGCGTCGCCGGTCACGGCGCTTCGACGGTGTCGAGGATCTTCCGGACGATATCGTCGCTGGTGACCTCTTCGGCTTCCGCCTCGTAGGTCGTGAGCACACGATGTCGCAGCACGTCGGGCGCGATCGCCTTGATGTCATCCGGCGTCACGTAGGTGCGGCCGCGCAGGAAGGCGTGCGCCCGGGAGGCCTGGGCGAGTGCGATGGTGGCCCGGGGAGACGCCCCGAACTCGATCAACGGGGCAAGCTCCTTCAGCCCGGCTTCCGCGGGGACGCGCGACGCATGCACCACATCCACGATGTAGTCGACGATCCGCTCGTCCATGTACAGCTCGGTGATGCGCTGGCGCGCGCCGAGGATCCCCTCCGGCGTGGCCACGGCGTTCACCGGGATCGGGGACCCGCTGGCCATGCGCCGCATGATCTCCTTCTCGTCATCACGCGTCGGGTAGCCCACCCGCAGCTTGAGCATGAAACGGTCGACCTGCGCCTCGGGTAACGGGTACGTGCCTTCCTGCTCGATCGGGTTCTGCGTGGCGAGCACCAGGAACGGCTCCTCGAGCCGGAAGGTCTGGCCGCCCAGCGTGACCTGCTTCTCCTGCATCGCCTCGAGGAGCGCGGCCTGCACCTTCGCCGGGGCGCGGTTGATCTCGTCCGCGAGCACGATGTTCGCGAAGATCGGCCCGCGCTTCACCGAGAACGATCCGGTGGATTGATCGAAGATCTGCGTGCCGACCACGTCGGCCGGGAGCAGGTCCGGCGTGAACTGGATGCGCTGGAACGTGGTGTGAATCGTCTCCGCGAGCGTCCGCACGGTGAGGGTCTTGGCCAGGCCCGGCACCCCTTCGAGGAGCACGTGCCCACCGGTGAGCAGGGCGATCAGGAGCCGTTCCACCATGTACTCCTGTCCGACCACGCGCTTCCCCACCTCGCGAGTCACTCCCTGCACCAGCGCCATGTCGGCGCTGTTCACGGCTGGCATCGTCACGCGTCGCGTCTCCTCTTGCGGCTGCGGTCATACCCCCGGCGTGGGGGCCGTGGTTCCCTCGGTGCCTGGGCGATCGGCTCCCCGATGTGCTCCTGCAGGAGGAGCAACTCTCGTGACGTCACCGGGCGCGATGCACCCGTGGGCAATGCGCCGAGGCGGATGGGGCCGAACTGTGTCCGCACCAGGCGTTCGACCTTGAGGCCTAACGCGGCGCACAGGCGGCGCACCTCCCGGTTGCGTCCCTCGCGAATGGCCACCTCGAACTCCCAGCGGCGTCCGCCCAAGGGTCGCACCTGCACCCAGGCCGGGGTCACCACGCCGTCATCGAGCTCGACCCCTTCCCTGGCCTGCTCCATCGCGCGGCGTGCGGCACCGGTCACGGTGGCCACGTACACCCGTTCCACCTCGGAGCTGGGGTGCGTGAGGGTGTGGGCCGCGTCACCGTCGGTGGTGAGCAGGACGAGCCCCTCCGTGAGGTAGTCCAGGCGCCCAACGTAGGACAGGCCGGGCACGGGCTGGATCAGGTCGAAGACGGTCTTGCGGCCTTCGGGATCCTTCTTGGTTGTCACGACCCCGACCGGCTTGTTCACCACGATCCAGGTCGGGAGGCCGCGGGTCGCCAGCTGCACAGGTTGGCCGTCCACGCAGACCGTGTCGCGGTCGGTATCCACGACCTGCCCCACGAGCGCCGGTGACCCGTTGACCGTCACCCGCCCCGCGGCAACGAGTTCGTCCGCTCCCCGGCGCGATGCGACTCCAGCGCGCGCCAGGGCGCGTTGGATGCGCATGGATTCCACTAGATAGACCGCGGTTCGGCGCGGAGCGCGATGGCCAGTTCGTCCGCGCGGGGGAGCTCTTCGAGGTGACGCAGGGCGAAATGCTCGAGGAACAGCGGGGTCGTGCCATACAACAACGGGCGACCCAGCCCCTCGGCGCGTCCCACGATGTCGATCAGGCCGCGTTCGTGCAGGGACTTGAGCACGCCGCCCACGTTCACGCCACGGATCTCCTCGATCTCGGCGCGGCCGATGGGCTGCCGGTAGGCGATGATCGCGAGGGTCTCGAGCGAGGCCGCCGACAGCCGATGCGGCCGCACGGCGAGCTGGGCACGCTCGATGGCCTCGGTGAACTCCGGGCGGGTGAGGATCTGGAATCCCTCGCCCAGCTCGCTGAGTTCGATGCCGTGTCCGTTCACGTCATAACTCTCGCGGAGCTCATCCAGGGCGGCGCGGACAGCCGCCGGCGACGCCTCGGGGTCGAGGGCGGCGAGTTCTTCCACCGGAACGGGACGAGCGCTCGAGAAGAGCGCCGCCTCAAGCAGCCTGGCTAGGGGACTCACGACTGATCAGGACGTTGGCAAAGGGAGAAGCCTGGGCGAGTCGCAGCTCGCCCCGGCGGGCCAGTTCAAGGAGGGCCAGCAGGGCCGAGAGGATTTCCCAGCGCTCGGCGCCCTGGCGGACGACGTCGCGCCAGCGGGCCCGTTCGCGGAGCTCAAGCACCCCGCGGACCGTGGCGATCGCGCCGTCCACATCCAGGGCGCGCGGGACCACGTCGTGCAACACCGGGTCGCGGGCCGCCCGCAGCACCCGATCGACGGCGGACAGGAGCTCCGCGAGCGACAGGGCCAGCGGCGCCGGCGGCACCTCGACGTTGGACGGCGGGAAGTACGACCGGGCGAAGCGCGAGCGGCGGTCCTCCGCGTATCGCTCGAGCACGTCCACGACCTCGCGCATCTGCTGGTACTCCAGCAGCCGACGGACCAACTCGGCCCGCGGGTCTTCCCAGGCGTCGTCGTTCTCGTGGCGCGGCAGGAGCATCTGCGCCTTGATGCGCAGGAGGCGCGCGGCCATCTCCAGGTAGTCCGCCGCCTGGTCGAGCCCCAGGGTGCGGATGCGCACGAGGAACTGGTCGGCGATGCGCGACACCGGGATGTCGTAGATGTCGAGCTTCTCGTCCCTGATGAGCGAAAGCAGCAGGTCCAGCGGACCCGCGAATTCCCCCAGCTCCACCGTGAAGGTGGCGTCGTCCAGCGGGGCGTGCGTCATCGGAAGAACCCGGCGAAGAACCGTTCGGTGAAGTCGCTCTGCAGGAGGAAGGGCTGCAGCAGCGAGAACGTGCGGTCCGCGATCCAGTAGACCGGGGACAGCCATGCCGAGAGCAACCCGCGCCCGAGCCCGGTGCTCATGAGGAACAGCAGCACGAAGATGCCGTACATCCCGAATTGCTGGTAGCGCAACGCCCAGGCGGGCGGCAGGAGGTACTTCATCACGTGCGAGCCGTCGAGCGGCGGCAGCGGCAGCAGGTTGAACATCGCGAGCATGAGGTTGAACAGCACCCCCATGACCATCATGACCTGCAGGATGGCGAAGGTGTCCGAGAGCGCCGGCACCGCGCGACCGAGCAGCCCAAATACGAGCAGCAGGATCGACGCCACGACATACAGGCCCAGGTTCACGACGATCCCGGCCATGGACACGATGATGTCCCCGCGCCGGTAGTTGCGGTAGTTACGCGGGACGACCGGGACCGGCTTGGCCCCGCCAAAAATGAAGCTGCCGAAGAAGTAGGTCAGGACCGGCATGACGATGGTCATCAGCGGGTCGATGTGCTTGGCCGGGTTCCAGGTCAGCCGCCCCAGCTGATACGCCGTCGGGTCCCCCTGGCGGAGCGCCGCATACCCATGGGCGTACTCGTGCGCGACCATCGAGAAGAGGATGACCGGCAGCTGGATGAGGAACCCTTCGAGCCGGTCCAATGTCGATACTCTGGGCTGGATGTCGCGTGAGGGGGCAAGCTAGCTGGGGCCCCAACGGGAGTCAAAACCATGTCGTTGCTTGACATGGGCCACTGCCAACCCTACGTTTTCCCGTTCGCGTTCCAACCGGTTCGGTCCTGACCTCATTGGGGACCGCGGTCATGTTGTCCGACCCAAGATACGTCTCTCGAGGTTTCTGTGCCGAATATCGCTTCCGGCGAAAAGAACATGCGCAAGTCGCGAGCGGCCAATGCTCGCAACCGCGCGCAGCGCTCCGCCCTCCGCACTGCGCTCAAGAAGGCCACCAACGGAACCCCGGCCGAGCAGAAGACTGCCGTGCAACTGCTCGACCGCGCCGCCCGTAAGGGGCTCATCCATCGCAATGCTGCGGCGCGCCACAAGAGCCGCATCGCGAAGTCTGGCAAGTAACTCCTCCCAGGAATTTGCCAGGTGACAGAGGGCGGACCGCTTCGGCGGTTCGCCCTTTGTCTTTCCCTCCCCCCCGCACCGGGAGCCTCACCAGCGGGCGGAGCCGGCCCCCCAAAGCAAAGGGGCCGCCCATGAGAGCGGCCCCCTGACACCTGCCCCCTGCGCCCCTACATCGCGGCCAGTTCGCCGCCGCAGCGCTCGCAGTACCACTCGGTCGCGTAGTTCATGGTGCTGCACTCCTGGCACTTGAGCGTCTTGACCTGCTCGGTCGGAACCTCCTTCAGGAAGTTCATCGCCGACGCCGAGGAGGCCCCGGTCTCGCCGAGCGCCGCGCGCAGCGGATCACGGATCGCCGTGGCACTCAACGGGGTGGGCTGCCGGCGCGGCGCGGCCAGGACGGGCGGTGCCAC
>JAEUJL010000570.1 GCA_016794835.1 Gemmatimonadota bacterium
CCCGCTCGGTCGCTTCCACTTCCTCGCGCAGCTTGACGTAACTCGCGTAGCGTTCGGGATGCACCTCGCCGCTAGTCACGCCCTCCCGCACCGCGCAGCCCGGCTCGGAGAGGTGGCGGCAGGTGGAGAACCGGCAGGCGCCGCCCCGGGCGCGAATCTCGGGGAAGCACTGGTCGAGTGAGGCCGACGGGAGTCCCCACAACCCAACCTCGCGCAGGCCGGGAGTGTCGACCACGTAGCCGCCGTCCGGTAACGGGTGCATCCACGCCCCGACGGTGGTGTGGCGTCCCTTGTTGACGGAGGCCGAGATCTCACCCACGCGGAGGTCGAGGCCCGGGTACATCGTGTTGAGGAGCGACGACTTGCCCACGCCGGACGGCCCGCTGAGGGCGCTCGTGCGATCGTGGAGCCGGGCGTGCAGCGCCTCCACCCCCAGGCCAGTCAGGATCGAGGTGAAGAAGACGGGATAGCCGAGCGCGGCATACCGATCAAAGAGGGCATGCGCCGCGTCCTCGGAGGCCAGGTCCACCTTGTTCACCACCACGGCGGCCGCAAGGTCATTGGCTTCGGCAATCACCAGGAACCGGTCCAGCATCCGCACGTTAGGCTCCGGGCGCACCATGGCAAAGACCACGATGACCTGGTCCAGGTTGGCGGCCACGATGCGCTCGCCGTACGCCCCGCTGGGATTGCGCCGGGAGAGCACCGCATGCCGCGGGTGGATCGCGGTGATCGCCAGGGTGTCGCTGGCCGTGTCCCCTTCCACCGTGACGTGATCCCCCACGACCAGCTTGAGGGCGCCTTCCCGCTTGGCCTTGCCCCGGAGCGCGGCCACGCCGATGGTGCCGTCGGCCAGCTGCACGCGCCATTGTCCGCCGGTGCCGGCGAGGACCCGCGCCTCGCTCATGGCGTGTCCTCGCGCATCACGTCCCACCACCGCCGCGTGGGTGAGTCCCCGGCCGCCGCCTGGATGCAATCGTCCAGCACGCGCTTCACCCCCGCGAGCGACCACGCCGCCAGCGCCGCCCGCACGGTGTCCGGCGCCGCCCCCACTTCCAGGAACTCCGACTCGACGTGGCCATCGATCCCCTGGCTCCCCATCCGGCGCCACCGCAGGAACAGGAAGTACGCGCCCCACGGGGCGGCCTCGTCACCCGTCGCATCGACCTCGATGGAGACGGAATACGACAGCCCGTCACGTCCCTCGAAGGCCGCGGGACGGGCATGGACCGCCATGTAGCCCCCGATCGTGTTCGGGTCCCCGGCCCCGGGGTCGGGAGGAAGGTGGCGCCCAGCCACGCCTAACGACGTACCCGGTCCATCGGCACGGACGGGTCCATGGCCAGGCGCGTGATGACGAGGTCCCGGGGGCGAGTGGCCGCCTTGTCGCCGATGTCCCAGTTCACCACGCCGTCGTCACTCTCCGGCTCGAGCAGGTAGACGACGAGGACCCCCAACGGCTGGCCCACGGGAACGATGACGGTCCCCGCGGCGAGCGTCGTCAGGGGTGTCGTCGTCCACCGCCCCTCGAGGCGCACTTCCCGGCGCCCCTGGAATGGGGAGGCCGCGATGATGGTGGAGTCGACGCTGAACTGCGGGCCCGCGCTCCCCGTCCACTCGCGACGGGTGGTGTACATCGTCACGCCATGATGCCGCAGGACGGCGAGCACCGCCGTATCCGAGGCGGGGATCGCATACCCCCAGGGGGCCGTCGCCACCCGGGTGGGGGTGAAGCGGTCATGGATGGGCATGCGCCGGGTGACAAACCGCCCGGTGCGCCGCATCCCGGGCCGCACCCCGGGCTCGCGCCGCGTCGTGTCGGTCGTCCGCTCCAACTCCTCGTAGATCACGTCGCCCTGGAAGGGCGTGGTGGTCAGCTGCGCGCGCACCGGCACACGGGCCGGCGTCGCGCCGCCCCACGCCGTCACCGCCGCATCCGATCGCGCGGTCAACGCGCGGATATCGTTCCCGCGCTCGGCCACGGCCGAGAGCAGCTCGCGCACGAAGGCGTAGGTGGCGCGCACCCGCGTCGCGAACGGGTCGTGCGAATACGCCTCCGAGAGGATGCTGATCCGTCCCCGCAGGGCGTAGTAGTTCGTGCCGAAGCGCGGGCGATGGTCGTAGGTCTGCCAGGCGCGGGGCACGCCGCCGGGGCCGGCATCACCGGCAAAGTTCCCATAGGGGAAGATGTTGACGTCATGCCGCGCCTTGACCCGCCGCTGGATCTCGGGCAGCAGGGTGTCGCGCGCGTAGGCGCCGCCAAAGGTGGCCCCCGCCAGTTCCGCCGCCGGGTTCAACGACGGCGCCCAGGTCAGGTGATAGCCGTGATACGAGCCGTTGGTGGTATGCAGGTCCACCAGGACGTGCGGATCCCATCGCGTGAGGGTCGCGAGGGACCCCTGGGTCTCCGGGGCCATCGCCTTCATGTAGTCGCGATTGAGGTCCAGCCCCTGCGCGTTGGGCCGCTGCCCGACCATCTCCGGCCCGTTCTGCGCACCGCGGTTCCGCGCCTGCACGTCGAACTTCTCGTTGCCGTCCCCGTTGTAGATCGGGACGGCGATCAACACGATCGAATCGAGGACGTTCTTCGCCGGGGAGGCGAGCAGGTCACGCAGCAGCGCCTGCAAGGCTTCTTTGCCCTCCACTTCGCCCGCGTGGATGTTGCCCTGGACGTAGACGATCGGCCGTCGCGACGCGTGCGCCGCTTCCGGCGTGGCGTACAGCGGCCGCGACGCAATGATGTACGGGATGTCACGCCCCTCGCTGGTGCGCCCCACGGTTCCCCGCCCCACGCGAAAGCGTCGGCCAAGGGTGTCGAGGAACGCGATCACGTCCGCGTGCGTGCTGGTCTCGGTGAAGTTCGAGCGCTCGGCCCGCGTCCGCGGCAGGTCAGGCGCCCCACCGGTCGAGGCCCGAGGGGCACAGGCCGCGGCGGTGAAGAGGGCGTTGCACAGCAGGATAAAAAGCGGGCGCATGAGGCTGGTCAGGGAAGCAGTACGAGCGGCACGAGCGGCACGGAAGTATCGCTGGAGAATGGGCGGAGCACAGGGGGCACGGAGTTCCGGCGCGCGGTCACTTCACCACGACGAGGCCAACCTCGCCGCTGAAGTCGTCCCGCACCCGGGCCAGGTTGCGTGGCACCGCAAGCTCGCGGCGATCCAGGCGCAGGTTGAGGCGATGTAGCCCCGGTGCCACGCGATAGTAGCCCTGCCACTCCCCATTGGGCTGCCGAATCAGCGGGACCGGGATCCAGTCGACAAAGTCGGCCAGCATCTCGACTTCGCGGACGCCCGGGGCCCAGACGCGAATCTCGCGGATGCCGAGCGAATCCAGCGCTTCACCAATCACCAGCGCCAGCGGCTCGGTGGTGGGCAGTTCCGGACGCTCCGGGATCCGGCGGACCGGCCGTGGCGGCGCCGGGCGTCGCAGCGACCATCGCCCCCCAGGCAGGCGCAGCGCCATGGCGCCGTAGGTGCCACCCGGCAGCCCCTGGATCAGGTCCACGGGATAACTCCCCGCCGAGGCGGTGGCAAAGAGGCCGGCCACGAGTGGCCAGGTCACGCTGACGCTTCCCCAGAAACTCTCCGCCTTGTCGGCCTCGCCGACCCGGATGCCGCCGGTGGCGTCCCAGGTGGTGCGGCCGCGCACCCACGAGAGGCTGCCTTCGGTGTCGCCTAACAAGTCACCAAACTGGAGTTGCATCGGTCGCGTGGTGAGGGCCACCACCGTGCGCGACCCGGCTTGCCACCATCCCCCGGCCTCCCCCATGACGGTGGTGCGCCAACCCACGCCGTCAAAGGTCCGGGCGACCGACGCCCCGACCCGCGTGGCATACCGGGCGGCCCCCAGGTGCAGGCGGGTCTCCCCCGTCACCTGCAGGGTCGGCATGAATCCCTGTTGTGCCGTGGCGGCGGCCTGGAGCCCCACCTCGCCGCGCACGTCATTGAACCACCGGCCCAGCCGGCCCTGCGGAGCCATGGGCGCACTGAAGCGCGAGCCGGCGAGGTACCCCTGCATGCTCCACCGGCCGTCGTTGAACAGGGAGAGGAGCGAGTTGGCCGTGAGCACGCCGGTCGGGCGCTCGATCACGGCCAGGTCGTTGAGCGTGAGGGCGCCAAAGGTCTGCCCGTTGTCGTAGGCGACGGTCGCGAACCCGACATCCCGCGTGCGGGTGGCCTGTGCCCCAGCGCTCGCGAACGCCATCGCGAACCCTGCAACCCTAAAAAAGAGATGCGCGGCGGAGCCAGGGGCCCCACCGCGCCAGGTCAATCCGCGAATACGGCGAAGGGGTCGTTACGGGCGCTTGGGTTTCGGCTTGCCCCGCGGACCAGCCGGACGCGCTCCGTCGCCCGCTCCGGAGACATTGGCGTTCCCCTGCACCGCGCCTGCAGCATTCGTGGTGGCCAGGGGGTCCGCCACGCGTGACTGGCCCCGAACCGAAGGTAATGGGCTCCCCGGACCGCCGCTATTGCCGGTGATGGCCGCCTGCTGGGCCAGGACTTGCTCGAGCCCCTGCCCCCCGAGCGCCGCTGCGGTGGGTGCCGCCACCCCCCCACTCATGTAGCGCTTGATCTCCTGCCGCAGGACGTACAGCTGGTCCGCGCTCGCGCCGGCCAACACCAGGCTGACGACACGCGGGGCAATGCTGTCCGCCGGCACGCCATCATTGGTGAGGATCGTCATCACCTCGAGCGCGCTCGCCACCGGCGAGGCCGCACGCGCCACGCGCAAACGCTCGAGCTCGCGCAGGGCAATCCCGGCCCGCAGGGCCTGCGCCCCCGCCTCGACGTCCTTCACGCTCGACGTCGGGCCCAGGGCCTCGCGGGCACGCTTGAGGTCGCCAACCAGGGATCGCACGACGGCCACGATCTGCGCGCCACTGGCCTGCTTGCTTGCCCCTTCCAGCGCCTTGTCGATGATCGGCTCGGTCGGCAGTCCATCGCGACGCGCCGCATCGACCACCGCCACCACCGCCTCGCGCGTCCGTGCATCCAGGCGCCCGACCAGCCGTTGGTCGTCGGTCAGCACGGTCCACCCCGCCAGGGCGACGGGACCGAGGAGCATGGCCAGGACGCGTGTCGTCTTCATGGGACCGGGGTGACCTTCACGATCGAGTTCGGGGAGCCGAAGTCACTCGGCGAGAC
>JAEUJL010000587.1 GCA_016794835.1 Gemmatimonadota bacterium
GCGAAGGATCCGCTTGCTGGTCCGCGCCAACCAGAGCGGCACGGACTCCGTGCCCTACTTCGGGTATGCCCTGCATGAAGGCGGCGCGGAGCCTCCGCCCGCCAGCGGCCTCGTGAGCGCCCCCGTCCTCGACCTCGTCCGGGGGGCCCCGGTGAGCATCACCGTCGTGAATCGACTCCGCGAGCCCACCGCCGTGCACTGGCATGGCATCGAGCTGGATTCATACTACGACGGTGTGCCGGGGTTCAGCGGCGTGGGGCGTCAGGTCACTCCCCTCATCGCGCCGGGCGACTCGTTCGTCGTACGGTTCACCCCGCCACGCGCCGGAACATTCATCTACCACACGCACGCCGATGAGGTGCGACAGCAGAGCGCCGGACTGGCGGGTGCCCTGATCGTGCGCGAAGGCAGCGCGCCACGCGACACCGTCACCGACATCCCGATCGTGCTCACCTCGCCCGTGGAGTTCGCTGACAATCGGCGCGTGGCCCTCATCAACGCCGCGAGGGCGCCGGCACCACTCACCATGCAGGTCGGCCGCACCTATCGCCTCCGCCTCATCCAGATGAGCGTGCCGCGCGCGGCGATGTCGGTGCAGTTGATGACGGCGGACGGGCTGGCCACCTGGCGCCCGGTGGCCAAGGACGGCGCGGACCTCCCCGGCAGTGCCCGCACGGTGCAGGAGGCTCGCGCGTTCGTCGGCGTCGGTGAGACCGGTGACTTTGAAGTCACGCCAGTGGCCGCCGGGGAACTCCGGCTCGAGGTGTACAATGGAGGGACCGTGGGAGCGACGCCCGGGGGGCCCATGCGCCGCGCGGCGGCGATGGCCCCGCTGGCGACGATCGCCACGCTCCGCATCGTGGTTCGATAGCCGATTCGCACCAGCTTGATGGCCGTGACGCGGTTTTGGTGGCAGGTTACACCTTTCTCCCACGGACTCGCGTCATGGCCATTCATGTTGTCCGGCTCGGCAGCCCACGTGTTCCCGGTGAGGGCGTGCGCATCGGGACCGTGCGCCGCCCTCCGCGTGGGGTGAAGAAGACCGATTACGCCTCGGGCAACTGGTACGACACCTGGCTCCCCGAGCTCGCACCGAGTGATGCCCTGGTGAAGGTCGCGCTCGCGGCGAAGACCCCCAAGCAGTGGGCCGCGTTCGAGAAGCGATACCGCCGCGAGTTGACCGCTCCGGCGGCGGCCCATGTGCTCGGCCTCCTCGTCCTCCTCTCCCATCGCACGACGTTCTCGGTCGGGTGCTACTGCGAGGACGAAGCCCGCTGCCACCGGACGATCCTCAAGCAGGTCCTCGCGGAACAGGGCGCGCGCCTCCCATGAGCACCGGGGGCCGCCATCCCACGCGACGCGACATGATCCGCGTCAGCGTGGCCGCGGGAGCTGCCCTCATCACCCCGCACCTGGCTGGGGCCGCCGCACAACCGCGCGAGGTGCTGATCCGCGGCGGGCGCATCGTGAATGCGGAGGGAGCGGTCGTCAGCGACGTGCGCATCGTCGGCGAGCGCATTGCGGAGGTCGGGCGCAACCTGCGCCCCACCGCGGGGGCGCAGGTGATCGAGGCGGCGGGCAAGCTGGTCCTCCCTGGAGGAATCGACCCGCACACGCACCTGCATCCCGCCTTCGCGGACGACCTGACGAGCGGATCCCAGGCCGCCCTGGCCGGCGGGATCACGACGGTGGGGACCTTTGCCACCCCGGCGCGTGGCGAGTCACCGCTCGACGCCCTGTCGCGTGTGGAGGCCACCATCGCGCGCGAGGCCATCGCCGACGTCATCCTGCATGCGTCGGTTTGGCCGCCGACCCCGGAGCTGATCGCCGTCCTCCCGCAACTCGTCGAGCGCGGCCAGCCGAGCATCAAGTTCTACATGGTGCGCACGGACTGGGGATCGCACCTCGAGATGGTGATCAAGACCCTTGAGGCCGCGCGCGAGGCGGGGGTCGTCACGATGATCCACTGCGAGGACGGCGCCCTCCTGGCGGCCGCCGTGCGCCGGCTCACCGCCGCCGGCAAGACGTCGTTGGAGCACTACCCGGAGTCGCGCCCGGTGGTCGCCGAGGTGACCGCGACCGCGCAGGCCGCCGCGCTGTGTGAGGACACCCGGGCCGCGATGCACATCGTGCACATGTCATCCGCCCGCGCCCTCGATGCCTGCCGCGCGGCCCGCGCCGCCGGTGCCCCGCTCACCATCGAGACGCGCCCGCTCTTCATTCACCTGGACGAAGCGAAGCTGCGCGGCCCCGACCACCGGCTCTTCGTCGGGCAGCCCCCCCTCCGCCCCCGCGCGGACGTGGATGCCATGATGCAGGGGCTGATCGACGGCCGCATCGACATCCTCGCGACCGACCATGCCCCGTGGACGCGCGAACAGAAGATGGACCCGCAGCTGAACATCGCCCGCGTGCGGCCCGGGGCCAGCGACCTGCAGTTCATGCTGCCGATGTTCTTCTCCGAGGGCGTGGGTAAGCGGCGCTGTTCGCTCGAGCGGTTCGTCGCAGCCACCGCCACCAATGCCGCGAAGATCTTCGGGCTCTACCCGCAGAAGGGCATCATCCGCGCCGGCGCGGACGCCGACATCGCCGTCTGGGACCCACGACTCACGCGGCCGGTCCGCGCCGAGGACGACCACGGCAAGTCCGACTACTCGCCCTATGAAGGTTGGTCCGTCACCGGATGGCCCGTCACCGTGCTGCGCCGCGGCGAGATCGTCCTCGCCGATGGCCAGCTCCGAGGGAGCGCCGGCACCGGTCGCCTCGCGCGTCGCACCCCCGCCCCCCGCCCCTGACCATCCGGCACGGCGATCCCGCTGACCCCCGCCGTTGCCGGGACGCACCCGCGACTCATATTCCCCCAGCCTTCACCCATCGCCATGCGCTACGCCACGCTGCTCGCGTGCCTCACGGGCGCCGCCCTCCAGGCACAGGACGTTGAGTCGTTCGCCACCACGCAGCTCAATGCCCTCCAGGCTAAGAGTTCCCTCTTCGCGAAGCACCTGCCGTCCGGCCGCACAGTCGCCATTCGCGCCGACGTGCCCATGAACACGCTAAGTGTCATCAAGATCCCCGTGATGATGCTCGCGTTCCGCGACGCCGACGCGGGCAAGCTCAAGCTCACCGATCGCCACGTCATCAAGCCGGAGGAGCTGCGCCGCGGCTCCGGGTTGATCCAGACCTTTGACGTGGGACTCAACCCGACGTACCGGGACCTGATCGAGCAGATGATCATCACCAGCGACAACACCGCGACGGACATCATGATCCGCACCGTCGGGCTCGCGCGGGTGAATGCCATGCTGGCGGAGCTCGGCTTCAAGGACACGCGACTCCTGCGCACGACCGGTGACCTCTTTCGCGAGGTGTGGATCCGTGCCGACCCGAAGCATGCGTCGATGACCGACCGCGAGGTCTTCACCCGCGGTTTCCCGAACGACGCCCAGGCCAGTGCCCGCAGCTTCAAGCTCGAGGGCGATTCCACGCGATGGCTCGGCAAGACCACGGCGCGCGAGATGGCCGTCATGCTGGAGGGCATCCTCAACGCGAAGTACGCGTCCAAGGCGTCGAGCGACGCCATGGTCGGCATGTTGCGTCGGCAGTTCTACGCGTCCCGCTTACCGCAGCGCATCAGCTTCCGCGCGCAGGTCGCGCACAAGACCGGCGACTGGCCCCCGATCGCCGGGAACGACGTCGGGATCATCTTCTATCCCGGTGGCCCGTCGATCGTGAGTGTCTTCACGAACCAGAACACGGGCGACTTCTTCGAGCTGGAGGCGACCCTTGGGCGGATCGCGGAGCGGGTGATCGATACGTGGAAGTAGGTGATGGACGGCAGACGGCAGACGCGTGTGAAGCACGTTCACCCAACCACTATCCACCGTGAAACACCCCCTCCAGTTCGTCCTCGCCCTGTTGCCGCTCGCCGCGCTCCACGCACAGCCCGCCTCCACCGAGTCCCTCCTGCGCATCGCCCGCTGGCGCTTTGAGGCGGACTTCAAGGCGGACA
>JAEUJL010000650.1 GCA_016794835.1 Gemmatimonadota bacterium
CGTGCTACCCCTCCTGCATGCCGAAGACCGTTGCCGCGAGGGCACCCCCGACCAGCGGGCCCACGAGATAGAGCCAGATGGCGCTCCACGACCCGCCGCCCATCATCGCGTTGATGATCGTCGGGCCGATGCCAACCGCCGGGTTGAAGGCGCCGCCGGAGATCCCGCCGCCAGCGAACGCCGCCACGACCACGGTGAAGCCGATCGCGAGCCCGTAGAACGAGTTGCCCTGCGTCTTCTTCGCCACGGCGACGTTGAGCACGACGAGGCAGAGGGCGAAGGTGTAGAGGATCTCGACCAGGAGCGCGCCTAACGTGGTCGCGTCGGCCCCCGGCGTCGGGGCGAAGGTCTTGCCCGTGATGACGTACACCACGATGGACGCGACGAGCGCACCCACCACCTGGCTGATCACGTAGGGGACGTACTGCGCGGAGGGGAGCGCGCCGCGCATCATGGCGGCGAGCGAAACGGCCGGATTGTAGTGTCCCCCCGAGATGTGCCCGCCGGCGTACACCATGATCATCAGGGAAGCACCGATCGCGAGCGGGGCGAACTGGGATCCGGCCGTTACGGTGAGTCCGATCGTGAGGACCAGGAAAAAGGTCCCGATGAATTCGGTGAGCATGTTCTTCATGCGGGCGCTCCGTCTGAGGGGAGGGAACGGGCACCACACCAGGTCGGGAATCAGTCGCCGCCGGGGAGAGTTCGGACGCGCTGATCCTCCTCCCCGCCGCAGCACCCTTAGGCGCCGCTAATCTGGCGCACCTGGGCTCAGGGGGTAAGGGCGGCTCGAGCCGCGCGGCCGCTCCGCGGGACGCGAGGCGCAGGCCGTGTACGAGGTGGTGACGCGGCGCGAGCGGGGGGGGCCGCCGCGATCCTACTTCGCCCGCGCCTCGGCGTCCTTCAGCAGGGCCGCGCGCTGCTGGGCATCGATCAACCGGCCATTCGCGACCACGGCAAACACGCGAGACACGTTGCGGATGTCGGCCAGCGGGTTGCCGTCGAGCACCACGAGGTCGGCGACCTTGTTCACCCCCACCGTGCCCATGGAGTCCACGGCCGCATAGAAGCGCGCGGGATTGAGGGTCGCGGTCTGCAGCGCCTGGAGCGGCGTCATCCCGATCGCCACGAAGTGGGCGAGCTCATCGTGCAGCGAGAATCCCGGGAAGATCCATGGATTCGACAGGTCGGTGCCGGCGAGGAACTTCACCCCGGCGCGGTGCATGATGCGCGCGATCTCGAGCTGCCGGGCGTGGATGCGCTTGCGATCGGCCCAGCCCTGCGGGGTGATCGCGCGGAAGCGGAAATCCTGCTTGGGGTCCCACGACGCGCTGAAGAACTTCGGGATGTAAGCGAGGCGCGGGTCCTGCTTGAGGGTGCTGTCGTCCAGGTACGCAATCGACCGCAGCACGGTGAAGGTCGGCACGAGCCAGGTCTCGCTCTTCGCGATGCGGGCGGCCAACGCGGCGCAGCGTGCCGCATCGAACGTCTCCACCTGAATACTCAGCTGTGCGCGGCCCATGACGGCCGCCGAGTCCCAGCTGCTGGGGGACGCGACCGCGTCGCGGTATTGCTGCCGCAGCTCGGACTCGCGCGATGAACACGCCGTCGTGAACTGTTGCAGGTGCTCGATGGTCCGCATCCCTTGTGCGACCGCTTCGTCCACGGTGACGAGGTTCGGCACGTGGCCGGCAAAGTGGAGCCCGTTTCGCTTCGCCTGTTCGCCGGCCGCGCGGAACTCCTCGTCGTTGAGCCGCGAATAGACCTTGATGAACGCCGCACCGGCCTTGGCGAGCGAGTCGACGGCGCGCCGGGCGGCCTCCGGTCCCTTGATGCCGAGGCTCCCGGGCCAGATGGCCGGGGCGGCGTCGAGGATGTGGCCCGCCACCACGGCGCGTGGACCC
>JAEUJL010000655.1 GCA_016794835.1 Gemmatimonadota bacterium
CCTGGCCCGCGCCCTGGTGCAGCAACCCGACGTCCTCCTGCTCGACGAGCCGACCAACCACCTCGATGCCGACACCATCGAGTGGATGGAGCAGCTCCTGATCGATCGCGGGACCACCCTGCTCTTCGTCACCCACGACCGGACGTTCCTGCGCCGCGTCGCGACACGCATCGTCGAGTTGGACCGTGGACGGTTGCGGGACTGGGGCGGTGACTACGACACCTACCTGGCACGGAAGGCCGACGCGCTGAGCGCGGAAGACAAGGAATGGGCGGAGTTCGACAAGAAGCTCGCGCGAGAGGAAGTGTGGATCCGGACCGGCATCCGCGCGCGTCGGACTCGGAACGAAGGGCGGGTGCGTGCCCTCGAGGCCCTGCGCGTTGAACGGCAGGGACGTCGCGACCGCGTGGGGACGGCCCGTTTGCAGGCACAGGAAGCGGATCGCTCCGGCCGGTTGGTGGTCGAGGCGCAGGGAGTCAGCCTGGCGCGCGGAGAACGCGCCATCGTCCGGGACCTCAGCACCACGATCATGCGCGGTGATCGCGTCGGCCTGATCGGCCCGAACGGGTCGGGCAAGACCACGCTCATCCGCCTCCTGCTCGGCGAACTTGCCCCGGACCGCGGGACCGTGAAGCTGGGCACCGGGCTGGAGATCGCGTACTTCGACCAGTTGCGCGAGCAACTCGATCCCGCACGCACCGTGTTCGAGAGCATCGCCGACGGCGCCGACTTCATTGAGCAGGGAGGATCGAGGAAGCATGTCCACGGGTACCTCCAGGACTTCCTCTTCCCACCCCAGCGCGCAGGGACCCCCGTCGGCACCTTGTCGGGCGGCGAGCGCAATCGCCTGCTGCTGGCGCGGTTGTTCACACGGAGCTTCAACCTCCTCGTGCTCGATGAGCCGACGAACGACCTGGATATCGAGACGCTGGATCTCCTCGAGGAGCTGCTCGTCGAGTTCACGGGCACCCTGATCGTCGTCAGTCACGATCGCGCGTTCCTGGACAACGTGGTCACGTCGACGTTGGTGCTCGAGGGCAAGGGCGTTGTGGGCGAATACGCCGGCGGATACGCCGACTGGGCCCGCGTGCGCCAGGCCAGGATCGCGGAGACCGCGAAGCCGGTCGCGGCGCCGCCGAAGGTCGCGGTCCCTGCCACGGCCAAGCGGCGCAAGTTGTCCTTCAAGGAAACGGCGGAACTCGCCGCGCTCCCGGACCAGATCGAGGCGTTGGAGCGCGAGCGCGAAGGGCTGTACGCGTCCCTGGCTGACCCGGCCGTGGCGCGTGACGTCGCCGCACTCACGCGCACGACGGCGCAACTGGCGACAGTGGACGCCGCCCTGGCGGCACATCTCGCGCGCTGGGAAGCGCTGGAGACGCTCGCGGCAGAGATCGGGTAGTCATCCCGGAACGTCGCCCAGCACCGCGCGAACGGCCGACGCCACGTTCACGCCCCACCACGAGCGTGGAAAAGGGCGACGCCGGACGTGCGGAAATCCTGACCGGTTAACGCTCCGCGGCCAGCGCCCGTCACACGGACATGAGACGCTCATCCCTCCGCGCCCTGCTGCTCCTGTCGATCGCCCTCGGCGCCGTCCCCATGGTCACGCACGCCCAACGCCGCCGCGCGCGCGACGGGGATCTGCATGCCATCCAGGTCAACGGTCGCGAACGCAGTTACGTGGTCCGCGCGCCGCGCGATCGCTCCGGCCCGTTCCCGGTGGTCGTCGTACTTCATGGGGGAGGCGGGAATGCGACCAACGCCGAGATGATGAGCGGGTTCACGCGCCTCGTGGAACGCGAAGGGTTGGTCGCGGTCTACCCCAATGGCTCCGGCCGGCGCGGCGAACGGTTGCTGACCTGGAACGCCCGGCATTGCTGCGGCTACGCCATGGAACAGCGGGTGGACGACTTGGCCTTCATCGACGCCATGCTCGATGCCATCGCCCGGGAGTACCCCGTGGATCTCCAGCGCGTCTACCTGACCGGGATGTCCAACGGGGCGATGATGACGCATCGCCTGGCCGCCGAGATGCGCCATCGCCCCGCGGCCATCGCACCCGTCGTGGGGGCGGTCTTCGGGGACGAACCCCCGCCGGCATCGGCGGTGTCTGCCATCATCTTCAATGGGCTGAAGGATCGGGCGGTCCCCGCGGCCGGCGGCCTCGGGAACGGCGTCGGGCGACGTGCGTGGGATGGCGTGCCCCCCCAGCCTAACGAGGCACAAGGCGAGTACTGGCGCCGGGTCGGCGGGTGCGCGGCATCCGCGCGCGTGGATGACGGCGCCCGGGTGATCAGCAGGAGCTGGTCGTGCCCCGACGGGATCGCGGTCGAGTTGCACCAGATCAAGGACGGGGCCCACGCCTGGCCGGGGGGACGCGCCGGCCGTGCGCGCGCGGACACGCCCAGCGATGCGATCGACGCCACGGCAGTCATGTGGGAGTTCTTCCGGACGAAGCGCGCGAGGGCGTAGACGGCAGACGCGAGCGAAGCACGCACCTCGGACCTGATCCGGGGCCCAGTGCGGTTCAAGCGGCAAACGGCAGACGCGAGCAAAGCACGCGCCCCGGACTTGATCCGGGGCCCAGTGTCGTTCAGAGGGCGGCCGGCACCGCAGGAATGCGGCTCAGGCGGCCTGACAAGACCGATGTGCGACTCTGACGCTGGAGCCGCAGACCACTTGCCGCGTACCTTCCATCCACATGACCTCTGCGTCGTCCCCTCCGCGCTGGCGCCCGGCCTATCCGGGGCAGCTGCTCCTGCGGCTCCTCCGCGATCCGCTCGCCCACCTGGCCGATGTCGCGCGCTCGGGAGACGTGGTGCATATCCGAACCCGCGGACGCGAGGTGACCTACCTCGTCAGCCATCCGGAACTCATCCGCGATGTGCTCGTCACCAACCAGCGCAACTTCAAGAAGGGACGCGCCCTCGAACGGGCAAAGCTCCTCCTCGGCGACGGCCTGCTCACCGCCGAAGGCGACGTGCACCGCCGGCAACGGCGCATGATCCAGCCGGAGTTCCACCGGCAGCACATCAACCGGTACGGCGAGGCCATGGTCGCCCTCACCGCACGCCGCCTCGGTCGCTGGGTCGATGGCCAGCAGCTCGACATGCACGCCGAGATGTCGGCCCTGACCCTCGCGATCGCCGGGAGCACGCTGTTCGGTTCGGAGGTCGAGCACGAGTCGGAGGACATCGCCACCGCGCTGGACGAGACCTTCACGACGTTCATGCGAACCTTCTTCCTCCCGTTCGGCGACACGCTGCTGCGCCTTCCCCTCCCCAGCTCGCGGCGTTTCTGGCGGAGCACCGAGCGCCTGCTGGCCTCGGTGGACCGCCTCATCGCCGAGCGCCGCGCGAACCCGGGAGACCAGGCGGACCTCCTTTCGCTCCTCTTGCGCGTCCGCGACACCGAGGGCGACGGGTCCGGCATGACGGACCAACAGGTGAAGGATGAGGTGCTCACCTTCTTCCTCGCCGGGCACGAGACAACGGCCAACGCCCTCGCCTGGAGCTGGTACCTGCTCGCCCAGCACCCCGAGGTGGCGGACGCGGTGGCGGCCGAGGCGGCCGCGTTAGGCGCGCGCCCGCTCACGGCGGAGGATGTCGCGGCCCTCCCCTACACACGGATGGTATTCGCCGAGGCGATGCGGCTGTACCCGCCGGCCTGGGCGGTCGCGCGACGGTCGCTCGGCCCGTGCGAGATCGGCGGCTTCCCGATCCCCGCGGACGCGCTGGTGGTCCTGTCACAGTGGGTGGTGCACCGGGATCCCCGATGGTGGCCGGACCCGCACCGGTTTGACCCGGAGCGCTGGCGCTCCCCCGATCCCGAGCGGCCGAAGTTTGCGTACTTCCCGTTCGGCGGCGGGGCGCGCATGTGCATCGGGGAACACTTCGCCTGGATGGAAGGCGTGCTCGTCCTCGCCACCATCGCCCGCGAGTGGCGCATGCACCTCCCCGCCGGCGCCAACGTCCGGACACAGGCCACCATCACCCTGCG
>JAEUJL010000741.1 GCA_016794835.1 Gemmatimonadota bacterium
GGTGCCATCGGGGCGCTTGGTGGTGGTGGCCATGTCGACCTTGTATTCGCCGACGACCACCGAGTCGAACCACTGCCGGACGAAGGTGTCGTACGCCACCGTGTCGGCCGCATACCCCCGCATGTGTGCCGTGAAGTCCTGCAGCATGGCGTGGTTGTCGCTGCCACGGAACTTCACGATGAACTCCTGCATCCCGCGCAACGCCGGCTCGCGCCCCATCAGGTCGGCGAGCATCCAGACGACCCACCCGCCCTTGTCGTAGGTGACGGTGTTGTCGCCCTGCTTGCTGCCGTCGATGCGATAGAGCTTGCGCTCGGCGTCTGCGAACCGGTTGTCCGCGTAGCGCGACTCGATGCGCGTGCGGAACTCCAGCCCGTGGCGGAAACCCTTGACCTGCTCGATCAGCAGGGCCGTCGAGAAGTGGGCCATCCCCTCGCTCAGGATGTTGGCGCCGGGCCCGCGCCCGGGCTGCAGCATGTTGCCCCACCATTGGTGCGCGATCTCGTGCGCCGTCACCAGGAAGGCGAGGTTGGTCTTGGGCTCGCTCTTCGTGAGGAAGCCGATCCCCTCGGAGAAGGTGATGTTCGTCGGGAAACCCTGGGCGTAGGTCGCGAGGCTTGGGAACTCCGACACCTTGAGTTCCTTCCACGGGAAGGCGCCGAACCAGGTGCCATACCAGGCACGCGCCTGGTCCATCGCATCGATCATCTCGTCCAGGTTGTAGGTGTGCGCGGGATGGTGAAACAGCGCCGTGCCCTTTCCGCGCCGCACCGCCCACTTGCCGGCCACGACGTTGAAGGCCATGACCGGTTCATCGGTGCGGAACTCCACGATCCGGCGCCCGTCCTTGACCTCGTCGCGCACCTGCTCCCCCACGCCGTTCGCCTGGAATGCCTCGGGGACATCGATGCGCGTGCGCACGGTCATCGGCCGCTCGGCACCAAACAGGGCCGGGGTCGTGGCCATCCAGTAGTCCTCGGGATAGTCGCGCGGTTCGAACTGGTTGTCTTCATCGCTCCCGATGCCATCCACAAAACCGAGCACCGGGAAGTACTGCGGCGACCAGCCCTGCATCACGACACCGGACGGCACGATGAACTCGCCGGCGCCACCCCCGGCGCGCGTCGACCCCTCATGTCGACCGTCGTACGAGAACCCGAGGCGCACCGAATCCCCGGGGCCTAGCGGTCGCGGCAAGGTGAAGACGTAGAGGTGCGACGCCGTGTCGGGCCGAATCGAGTCGCCGTCGGCCGTGAATCGCATGTTGGTCCAGCGCCCCACCGTCAGCGGCAGGCGCTGCAGCACGGTGTCGCGGTGGTTCACCACCAGGTACGACCCCGCGACGCGCCACGCCCGCTGCTCCGGATCGAGGCGCACATCGAGGTCGGCGTCCTTCACCCACGGCGTCGGCGCGTTCCACCAGGTGGCCAGGTTCTTCTTCCAGTAGTCCTTCCCGACCTTCTCCGCGCGCGCACCATCCGGGCCCGCATTCACCTGCTGCCAGGTCAACGCACCCAGGACGATCGGGGCCACGATGAAGGGGACCGACGGCCGCAGCGTGCGCCACCGTTGCGGCCAGGTCCTGGCCTGGAGCCAGCGCACCGGGTCGCGCTCCACGCGCGGATACAGGCGTGTCGCCACGCGCCACAGGAGGACACCAACCGCCACCCAGAACAGCCGGTTGAGCACCAGCGCGCGTCGATCGAACTCGAGCACCGACATGTCGGACCACAACACCGCCGAGGTGAGCGACCAGTCGGTGACCCAGTTCTCGCGATCGGTGAACGCCGCCCAGATACCCAGGGCGATCGCCCCGAAGACAATGGCATAGGTGCCATATCGCCCCTTCGCCACGCCGTATGCGGCAAAGACAAAGGCGATCACGACGAAGAACGTTGGCAGGAGCAGCAGCAGCCACAGCAGCAGGAACGGTGTCAGCGCGAACGGCACGTTGCCCTGGGCCAACACGAGGATCGCCGCCCCGAGGAGGCACGCCAGGACGATCACGCCGACGACCACGCCAAGCGCGACCCCCTTCCCCGCGAGCAGCGCGCTCGTGTGGATCGGCAGGGCATCGTGGATGGCATTCAGCCGCGTGGCACGCTCCCGCTCCAGGCTCTCCACGGCGTAGAACACGAGCAGGAGGGTGACGTAGGCCGTCAACAGCTCCATCTGCGTCGCGGCGAGCTGTCCCGGTGTCCGCAGCAGCGGGGTGTCGAAGGCTCCCAGGGCGAGGAGCGCGTTGGAGATGACCTGCAGCACCACCAGCGGCACGAACAGGTACAAACCCGGCTGTGCAGCCAG
>JAEUJL010000748.1 GCA_016794835.1 Gemmatimonadota bacterium
GGGGGCGGTATGCAGACGATTCACGGGGGCCCCGGGAACGCGTTCTGTATGATGTGGCCTTCACCCGCCCGTGTGCGTCTGGGAAATGTCCCCGGCTTGGGGGCATCCCGCCGGCACTATCCCCTCCCTCACTGTGCATACACCCGGTTCGAGCTCGACGCTCGATGCATGGCCAACGCCGTCCGTGGCTCCCGAACGAGCGGGGGAGTCCGGGCCGGGGTTTCGCGAGCGGTGTGACGAGGGCCAGCGACTCGAGCGAGAGGGCAACTTCGAGGCGGCGCGGCAGGCGTATGAGCAGGCCCTCCGCCTCCTGGAGCCCGGTCATGGCGGGGCGAGCGCCTCGACGCTCTTCCGGTGGATTGCCCGGACGTGGCAGGCGGACGCCCGGTACGAGGAGGCGCTCGCCGCCATCGAGGCGGCCTACGCCGCCGCGGAGGCGGAGGGTGATGAACGCGCGGTCGGCCATGCGCAGAACCTCCACGCGATCATCTGGTGGCGGCTGGGAGGGTTGGACAAGGCGCGCGACCTGTACCTGACGGCGCGCGAGGGAGCGCTCCGCCATGGGGATACGCTGCTGGCCGCCATGACGGCGCAGAACCTCGGCGTGATCGCCGCGATCCGCGGCGAGCACGACCAGGCGCTGGCGTACTACGAGAGTGCGTTGCGCGAGTATCGCCAGCTGGAGATGCACCGTGATGCCTGCATCGCCCTGAACAACCGCGGCCTGCTGCTCACGCGCATGGGTCGCTGGGATGACGCGCGCGGGTCCTTCGAGGAAGCCTTTGCCCTGGCGCGTCGCGTGCGGGACGACGATGTGCGGACGCAGATCGAGGTCAACATCGCGGCCCTCACGGTGGCGCGCGGGGACTATGAGACCGCGCAGCGGGAAGTGATGCACGCCCTGGCCCGTGCGCGGGCGCGCGACGACGTGAATGCCGTGGCGGAGGCGCTCAAGCTCGCTGGCATCGTGGCCCGGCAACGGCGCAACCTCGAGGCGGCCGAGGTGCACTTCCGGGACGCGATGCGCATCGCGGAGTCCCGGCAGAACGTGCTCCTGCTGGCCGAGCTGCACCGCGAGAGCGCCCTGCTGTATCGCGCGGCGGGGCGCAACCGCGAGTTGCTCCGCTCCCTCAATGCCGCGCATCGCCTCTTCACCCAGCTCAAGGCCGGGCACGACGTCGCCGACATCGAGCGAACGACGCGCGACCTCGAGAGCGAGTTCATCGACGTGGCCCGTCGCTGGGGGGAATCCACGGAGTCCAAGGATCGCTACACGCAGGGGCACTGCGAGCGCGTCGCCGATGTCGCGTGCGCCCTGGCCAAGCGGGTCGGCTTTGATGAGCGCACCCTGTTCTGGTTCCGCATCGGCACCCTGCTGCACGACGTCGGCAAGCTCGTGATCCCGGAGGAGGTCCTCAACAAGCCGGGCCGCCTGACCGCCGACGAATGGGAGACGGTCAAGCAGCACCCCGCCGCCGGTGTGGAGCTGTTGTCGGACATCGAGTTCCCGTGGGATGTCACGCCGATCGTGCGCTCCCACCACGAGTACTGGGACGGGTCCGGCTATCCGGACGGGCTGGTGGGGAACGAGATCCCCCTGGAGGCGCGGATCGTTTGCCTGGCCGACGTCTACGATGCGCTGACCACCGAACGGAGCTACAAGAAGGCCCTCACGCACGACCAAGCCGTGACCCTCATGCGGCGGGATATCGGGCGGCAGTTCGATCCCGAGTTGTTCCGTGCCTTTGAGGAGGTGATGGGGGGACGCGGCATCGTGACGGAGGAGCCCGCGCCCGCCGCGCCGGCGCCGGCACCGGTCGCCAACCCGCAACGTGACGAACTCACCGGGCTGCTGATGCGGCGTCCCTTCGTCGAGGCGGCGACCGCCCGGCTGGAGGGCGGGGAGGTCGCACTCACGCTGGCCGTGATCGACGTCGACTCGTTCAAGTCGGTGAACGACACGTTCGGCCACCTGCAAGGCGACGCGGTACTGCGCGCGGTGGCCACCATCCTCGCGGACGGCATTCGCGAGTTTGACGTTGCCGGCCGGTATGCGGGGGACGAGTTCGTGCTCCTGCTGCGCGCGGATGTGCGCGAGGCGATCCAGGTCTGCGAACGCCTGCGCGAGACGGTCGCGCGTGCCCGCATCCCGCTCCTGGGGAGCGAGGAAGGGGAGGTGGGCGTCTCCCTCTCCATCGGGATCAGCGCGTTCCAGTCGCATGGCACGACCTTCGAGGAGCTGTTCGCCTCCGCGGACCGCGCGCTCTACGACTCGAAGCGCCGCGGGCGCAACATGGTGTCCAGCGCGGGCGGTCACGAAACGCGCGGCGGCAAGCCACGCCTCGATGTCGATCGGTTCGTCGGCCGGACCGAGGAAGTGGCGCGCCTGGTCCAGCACTTCGAGTCCGCGGTGCGGGGGGAGCCTCGCGTCGTCTCGCTCGTCGGCGAAGCCGGGGTGGGCAAGACCACGCTCGTGCGGCGGATCGGCAGCGACGTCCGGCTCCGCACCGGGTTGATGGTGTTCGGGCGCTCGCAGGAACCGGATGTCCGCCCGCCGTACGGCCCCTGGGTCGACGTCATCAGCGGGCTGCACGGCCTTGGGGTGCTGCCGCAGCGACGATGGCCCGAGCTGGAGCGCTTGATCCCGAAGTTGCGCCCCGGCGGTGCGGCGGACGCGGGGCAGCAGGCGCCCGGGTCCAAGTATGCCCTGCTGGATGAAATCGTCGATGCCGTGCGGAGCGTGGCGGCCGAGCGACCGCTCGTCGTGGTGCTGGACGACATGCAGTGGGGCGACACGGCGTCCTGGGATGCGGTCGAGCACCTGGCCAGCCAGCTGGTGCGCGAACGGGTGCTCGTGTGCCTCACCATCCGCCGCGAGGATGCGGACCGCATCGACCACAGCCGGCAGCGCCTCAGTCGCAGCGAGCACTATCACGAGCTCCACGTGGGGCGGCTCCTCCCGTCGGAGGTGCGCGCCTGGGTCATGGGGGCGCTGCGCCAGTCGGCCCTCGAGGACGAGCTGCCGGACGCCCTCTATCGCTACACCGAGGGCAACCCCCTCTTCGTCAAGCAGGTGCTGCAATCCCTGTTTGACGAGGGGCTCCTCTGGCACAACGGCACCGGCTGGGAATGGAAGGAGATCGACGCCATCGCCCTTCCCACGGCCGTGGATGACCTCCTGGGTCGCCGTCTGGCGCGGCTCTCCCCGTCATCCAGCAAGCTGCTCGCCGTGGCCGCGGTCTTCGGCCGCACCTTCGACTTTGATGAGGTCCAGCGAGCCGCGGATACGACGGAGGAGGCCCTGCTGGACGCGCTGGACGAGGCGATCGCCGTCGGCGTGGTCGAAGCGGTGGGCCCGTCGGATCCCAGCCAGTATCACTTCGTGCACGGGCTGCTCGCGGACGCGCTCAAGCGCGAGCTGAACCCGCGACGGCTGCAGGTGATCAAGCGGCGGGTGGCCGAGACGCTGGTGGAACGCCGGCCCCACGCGGCCGCCGAGATTGCCAGCCTGTTCGACCTGGCCGGCGATGCCGCGCGTGCCTACCACCATGCCCTCAAGGCCGAGGAACGCGCGCTGGCCGTGTACGCGCTGGACGACGCCGCCCGCGCGTTGCGCATCGCGGTGCGCCGGGCGTCGAGCGGTCCCGAGATGTTCGAGGCCAAGCGGCGGCTGCTCCGCGTGGTCCAGCTGGCCGGGCACTACAGCGAGGCCGAGAAACTGGCCAACGAGCTGGTGCAGGAGGCCGATGGGGCGGACGGGGTGGAGCTGCGGCTCGCCGCGCGCCGCGCGGTCATCGAGGCCCGGTCGCTCATGGGGGCCCCCGCCGCC
>JAEUJL010000703.1 GCA_016794835.1 Gemmatimonadota bacterium
CGCTGCGCGTGCCATGACCCTTGTGGAGGAGCCGTCCACACGGCGCCTGTTCGTGAGCGACATGCGCGGGGTGCTGTACGTGCTCAGCGCCGATGGCCGGACCGTGACGCCGTACCTCGACCTCCGCGACACGAAGTGGGGCGTCAGCGTGCAGTCCCAGGGCCGCGAGCGGGGGCTGCAGAGCTTCGTGCTCCACCCGCAGTTCGCCCAGGCAGGCACACCGGGGTTTGGCAAGTTCTACACCTACGCCGACGTGTCCACCCAGGAGCCGGCCGCGGACTTCACCACCTCCAGCGCCACCTCCACGCACGACACGATCCTGCTCGAGTGGACCACCGCATCACCGCGGGCCAACAGCTACGACGGTGGTGCACCGCGTGAGCTGATCCGCCTGCGACAGCCCTTCGCCAACCACAACGGCGGCGCCCTGGCGTTCAACCCGACGGCCCGCGCCGGCACGGCGGACTTTGGGTTGCTGTACATCGGGATTGCTGACGGCGGCAGTGGCGGCGATCCGCTCGCCCTGGCCCAGAACCTGGGCTCCGCCTTCGGGAAGATCTTCCGCGTCGATCCACTCGGCCGGAACGGGCGTGGCGGGAAATACGGCGTCCCGTCCACCAACCCCTTCGTGACGATCGCCGGCGCCCTGCCGGAGATCTACGCCTACGGCGTGCGCAATGCGCAACGCTTCGGTTGGGATGCCCGCAACGGCGCGATGTTCATGTCCGACATCGGGCAGAACATCGTGGAGGAGGTGAGCCCCGTGACCGCCGGCGCCAACCTGGGATGGAACACGTGGGAAGGCAGCTTTCGCTACGTGAGCCAGCGCGCGGTGAGCACCGAGGCGCCGCGCAGCGACCCGGGGGTGACGTACCCGATCGTCGAGTGGGGGCAACTCGACCCGATCCTCCTGCCGAGCAACTCGTCGGCGTCGGTGGGGGCGCTGGTCTACCGGAGCGATCGTGTCCCGCAGCTCAATGGTCGCCTGCTGTTTGGGGACATGCCGAGCGGCGAGCTGTTCCACGTGAGCGCCGACACCCTGCCCGCCGGTGGCCAGGATGCCATCCGGCGGGTGTTGTTCACGACAGACGGCGCGGCCGCCCCCCGGACCTTCCTGGAGATCATCCAGGAGAAGAACCGCGCGCAGGGCAAGCCAGCGGCCACCCGCGCCGACCTGCGGTTTGACGGCAACGCGGCCGGACAGATCTTCCTCCTCAACAAGGCCGACGGGGTCATCCGGGTGATCGAGCGCTAGCCGGCCGTCACGCCGGCTTGTCGCACGCTCCCCGGGCGACCAGGCGCCAGCGAGGGAAGATCGGGCCGAGTGTCTCTGGTGCTTCTATATGAAGTGCGCTGGCAGGCGACCGGAAACGCGTCCCCACCGTGTGCCGCGCGACGTTCGCACAGGCATTCCTACTGCACGAAGATGGTCAGCAGCCCCCGGCGCTCCACGCCGTTCGACACGCCGCGGTAGATGATCAGGTGCGGCCCCGGGGTGATGTTCGGGCTCGCATAGATCTGCACATTCACGCTCGCGAGCCCCGCGGGCACACTCGGCGTGAAGTCCACCACATAGTTGCCCGGGGTGTCGGTGATCGCCGAGAGGGTGATGGGGCCGTTGAAGCCGTTGTAGTTGTTGATGAGCAGCACGGTCGGGACGAACTGCCCGCGTGGCACCTGGAGCTCCTTGGCCTGCGGCACCAACGCAAAGTCCGGCGTGGTCGAGGCCACCACCGTGACCTGCATCGCCGCCGTGCGGATCGCGCTCCCGCTCGACGCCGTGATCACCACGGGGTGCGTGCCCGGCGTCCCCCCAATGATCTGCAGCGTGGTTGTATCTCCGCGCGTGACCGTGGGCCCCACCCAGGCGTTCCCCCCGATGGGCACGGCGGTCGCCCCCACCTGGACCTGCGTGCCCACGAATCCCCCCGTCCGCGTGATGGTCACCGGGACCAGGGCCGTTTCGCCCGCCCGGATGGTGATGGCCGGCGGAAGCTGCAGCGTATAGTTGGATGCTGGCGCCGT
>JAEUJL010000757.1 GCA_016794835.1 Gemmatimonadota bacterium
TGCGTAGAAAATGGCTGTGCAGATGCCCCGCCTTCTCTCGCGCTCCCTCGTCGTCCTCGCCCTCGGGCTGGGCGCGTTCGCCACCGCCAACGCGCAGGATTCCACGGCCTCGGGAGCGCGTCGACTCCTCCGCGCCGGCACCGCGGCCGCCCTCATCCTCGACGGGCGCATCGACGAGCCAGCGTGGGCCGCAGCCGAGGTGGCCGCCGGGTTCACGAACCGGGAGCCTGTGGAAGGCGTGGCCGCCAGCGAGCGGACCGAGGTGCGCGTCCTGGTGGACGAAACCGCGGTCTGGGTGGCGGCGCGCATGTACGACCGGGAGGCGCGAACGATTGCGCGGCAGGTCGTCCGTCGCGACCAGGACTCGCAGGCCGACTACTTCGAGGTCGGCTTCGACTCCAACAACGATCGTCGCACCGGTTTCCTCTTCCGGGTCAGCGCGGCGAACGTCCAGCGCGATGAATACGTCTTCGACGACAACGAGCGCGACCGCGCGTGGGATGCGGTGTGGGGCTCGGCCGTCACGATGGACTCGCTCGGCTGGGTGGCCGAACTCCGCATCCCGCTGTCCCAGCTCCGCTTTCGCGCCAGCGACACCCCGCAGTCGTGGGGGGTGAACTTCGTCAGGCGGCGGGTGCGCACCAACGAGGAATCGCACTTCCAGCTCGTGTCACGCCTGCAACGCGGTATCGTCTCCCAGTTCGCCACCCTCACCCAGGTGGTGGCGCGCAGCGCGCGGCGCGTGGAGCTGCGCCCGTACGCGTTAGGCTCCGTCTTCCGGGGGACCGCGGAGGCGGGGAACCCCTTCAAGACCGGCCGCGACAATGGCTCGCGCGGTGGCCTCGACGTGCGGCTTGGCCTTGGCGGCCAGTTCACCCTCGACGCCACCATCAACCCGGACTTCGGGCAGGTGGAGGCCGATCCCGCGATCATCAACCTGAGTGCCTTCGAGCAGTTCTTCGAGGAGCGTCGGCCCTTCTTCGTCGAGGACGCGAAGATCTTCGACTTCTCGCTCTCCGGCGGGCGCAACCGACTCTACTACTCGCGCCGCCTCGGGCGGTCGCCCCGCGGGAGCGCACCGAGCGGCACCCTGTTCGCTGACGTCCCGGCCGCCACCAACATCGTGGGGGCCGCGAAGCTGACCGGGCGGACGCAGCGCGGCATGTCGATCGGCGCCCTGGCCGCCATCACCGAGGATGCCGATGCGCGGGCCTTCCTGGGCGACTCGGTCCCCACGCGGAACTACCTCGTGGAACCACGGGCCGCGTATGGCGTGTTGCGCGTGCGCCAGGACTTCAACGGCGGCGCCTCGACGATCGGTGCGATCGGCACCGCCCTGCAACGCGACCTCCCGGCGGATGGCGCCTTTCGCTTCCTGCCCAGCAGCGCGTGGAATGGTGGTATCGACTGGGAACACCAGTGGATGAACCGCGAGTGGGCCTTCTTCGGGTACTTCTCCGGCAGCCATGTGCGCGGCGACTCCGTGGCGATGCTGCGGATCCAGCGCGCCAGCAACCATTTCTTCCAGCGCCCAGACGCACGGATGCTCGAAGTCGACTCCGCCGCGCGGAGCATGTCGGGATTCGACTGGCGGATGACCCTGGACAAGCGACGTGGCCGGCACTGGACGGGCTCCGTGTGGGCTGCGCAGGTCTCGCCGGGTTTCGAGGTCAACGACGTCGGCTTCAGCACGCGCCAGGAAGTGCTGGACGCTGGCATGCGCATCTCATATCGCGAGATCGTCCCCAACCGGCTGTTCCGCTCGTACAACGTCAATGTCAGCACCTTCCACAACTGGAGCCACGATGCGGTCGCCGGCCGCTTCTCCCCGGGGGCCTGGGGTCGTGCCCATGTCAGCGGGTCGGTGAGCATGCAGGGGAACCTCGAGTTCCTCAACTTCTGGCGCGTGGAGACCAACATCTCGTATCGACCGGAGCTGGTGGACCGCACGGGGACGCGTGGCGGGCCGCTGATGCTGAACCCGCGCTCGGTGGAAGGGCGCCTCTCGCTCACGACCGACCGCCGCAAGGCACTCAACCTGCGGCCCGGGATCAACCTCGAGACGGGGGCGATGGGGGTCGGGAGCGAGGCCACGATGAGCCTGGGGATCGGCTGGCGTCCGAGCGCGCGTATTGAGCTGGACGTCGAGCCGCGGTACCAGCGGTCGACCATCGGTGCGCAATACGTCGCGACCAGCACGGCCCTGCCCTTTGGCCCGACCTTCAATCGGCGTTACCTCTTTGGCGAGGTCGCCCGGCGTGAGCTCAGCTTCCAGACGCGGCTCAACGCCGCCTTCTCCCCCACGGTCTCGTTCCAGCTGTTTGCCCAGCCCCTGCTCTCGTCGGGCGACTACTCCAACTACAAGCAGCTGCTGTCGCCGTTGTCCTTCGACTTTGACACCTTCGCCGAAGGGGCCCCGCCGCTGGTCGCGGGAGGCGCCGCCTGCCGTGGCGGCCGGACGTGCAACGACGGTGCGGCCCGTCGCCTGTTTGACTTCAATGGCGACGGGACCACCGACTACACCGTGGCCGAACAGGACTTCAACGTCCGGTCGCTGATCGGCAATGCCGTCTTCCGGTGGGAGTATCGCCCGGGCTCCACGATGTTCGTGGTGTGGCAGCGTCGCCAGCGAAGCGAGCTGGTGCGTGGGGACTTTTCGGCCCGGCGCGACCTCGCGGAGCTGTGGCGCGCCCCCACGGACAACACCTTCCTGCTCAAGTTCAGCTACTGGTTCCCGCTGTAGCGCGGCAGGCGGTGGCACGCGGCGTTACACCCCGGACCGTGCGGTGCCACAACTTGATACGCCCCTTACACTTGCGGCGTCACGCGCGGGAAAAACGCTGACGCCATTTGCGCTCAATGCCGGACGGCGTCCGGGGGCCATGGCGCCGCAGATTGCGGCCTTCAGAACCAGCCCTCCGGAGGCCCCCATGAAGATTCGACGACTCCTCGTTGGCGTGAGCACCGCCGCCCTGTTTGCGTGCTCCACCGACACCGATCGCGTGGTCCAGGACCGGGTCATGGCGCCCGACGCCCCGTCCGCCGATGTCGCTCCCCTCGCGACGGCGACCACCGCGTGGTACCAGTCGCCGGGTGGCGTGGCCGTGGCGAACGACGCCGCGGACAACGTCTACTCCGCCTACTGGGACTACAACCCGGCGGGCGACATCTACCTCACCAAGCGCGATGCCAACGGCACCCTGCTCTGGGAGGTCAAGTACGACAACACGGACAACACCCGGCACGAGGTCGCCACCTGGGTCGAGACCGACCCCAGCGGCAACATCTACGTGAGCGGCACCATCCGCTCCGGGTACTCCAACCCGGTGAACGCCAACAGCCTGCTCATGAAGTTCTCGCCGACGGGCGCACTGCTCTGGCGGCAGGTGTACGGCAATCCGTTCGATGGCTCCTGGACCCGCAAGGTGCTCGTGGACGCGAGCGGCAACGCCTACGTCTACGGCCTCGGCATCTCGCCGACCGGGCAGCGGACGTCGATCCGCAAGTTCCTGCCTAACGGCACCACCGCCTGGACCTGGTTTGATCCCGCCGGCATCGGGTCGCCGCTGAACATCAAGTGGGGCGCGGATGGCCACCTCGTGCTCGCGGCGCGGGCGATCTACGGCAGCATCAACGGGTTTGCCAAAGTGGACGTGAACGGGAACACCCTGTGGACCCTCCCCGGCGTGCAGAGCCTCACCGTCGGCGACATTGCGGGGGACGCCGCCGGCAACTCCTACATCATCAACGGCAACTACACGACCGGCTCCGGGAGCTTCCTGCGGAAGCTCGGGCCCACCGCCGTGCAGATCTGGCAGCGCGGCAGCCCGGTGGGTGGCCAGCGCGTGGAAGTCGGGACCGACAATGCACCGGTGGTCGCCGGGTATCCGGCGGGAACCTTTGGCGCCGCCTTCACGAAGTTTGACGCGAACGGCAACCTGCTCTGGACCAACCTCGACGCCGACGGGCCGTCGAACAGCCTCCTCGCCCACGGGATGCTGATGCTGGATGCGTCGAACAACGCCTACCTCGCCGCCAGCAACATGTCCCAGATGGGCGTGGTGAAGGTGCTCGGCGCCACGGGCGTGGCGGACTGGACCTTGCTCATCCCGTTCGGCTACGCCGTGGATCTCGCGTTCGGCCAGCAGGGGCGGGTCTTCGTGGCCGGTGGCGGCACCGTGGCGCGCATCGACCAGCAGGTCGCGCCGCCGCCCGTGAACACGCCGCCCGTCGTCACCATCGTCGCCACCACCCCGACGACGATCCCGGTCGGAGGCACCTTCGGGGTCCAGGCGACGCTGGTGGATCCGGATGCCGGGGACGGGCCCTGGCCGTACGTCTGGCGATGGAACACCGGCCAAACCACGGGCAGCTGGACGGCCCCGGGCACCCTCGTCGCGACGCGCACGTATCCCCGCGCTGGCACGTATCGCGTGGCGATGGTGGTCACGGACGCCCGCGGCGCGGTCGATACCTCGAACGTGATCCGGGTGACGGTGCGCTAGGCGCCGACGACGCACGTCGGGCGCGGGACGAGGGGGACGAGCCGTTGCGGTTCGTCCCCCTCCTCTCGTCAGGCACCTCGACACTCCTCGTGGCACCAACGCGTCCGCTCGTCCCGCAGGCCTAGGTGTTCTGTCCGTCCCGGGTGTGATTGCAGTGCCGCATTCCGCGGCTGCGCCGCGTCAGCCACGTCGCGCGCGACTCACACACGGGAGCCGTTCCCATGCATGTGCCTCGTTTGTCCCACTGGTCCTGGCGAGCGTTCGCGCTCGCACTGGCCATCAGCAGTCCCCTGGCCGCCCAAACGGGCGGCACCATCACCGGTCGCGTCACCGACCGTGCCACCGGCGCGCCGCTCGCGGACTCGCGGGTGCTGGTGGTGGGCACGACGCTGGAGACCATCACCAACGAGCGCGGCGAATACCGCCTGCTCAACCTGCGTCCCGGGCGCGTGCAGCTGTCGGCCATGCGCATCGGGTATCGCGCGGCGTCCGACACCCTGCAACTCACCGCCGGGCAGTCCACGACGCGTGACTTTGCCCTGACCGCCGCCCTCACCACGTTGACGGATGTGGTCGTGACGGGCACCGTCGGCAACCAGGAGCGCAAGGCACAGTCAGCGGTCGTCGCGAGCATCAGCGCGGGCGATATCAAGGCGGGGGCGCCGATCAACACCGTGAATGACCTGCTCCAGTCGCGCGTGGCCGGTGTCTCGGTCAACGCGGCGTCAGGGCAGGCCGGGTCCTCGCGCTCGATCCGCGTTCGCGGGCCCGCCTCGATCTCCCTGGCGAACCGGCCCATCGTGTTCATCGATGGCGTGCGGGTCGTCGAGACCTCGTCGAACCTCGGCACGGGTGGGCAGATCACCGACCGGCTGAACGACCTCAACCCGGACGACATCGAGTCCATTGAGGTGGTCAAGGGACCGGCCGCCGCCACGCTGTTCGGCGCCGATGCCTCCACCGGCGTCATCCAGATCATCACCAAGCGCGGGCGCGTCGGCTCCAACTCGTTCCAGCAGACGTTCCGCAGCGAGTACGGCAGCGTCGACCGCAACTTCGACCCGCCGAGCAACTATGGCGCGTGCACGGCCGCCCTCGTGGCCGCCTCCAGCACCAACCCGCTCTGCCGCGGCAAGACCGTGGGGACGATCGTTAGCGACAATCCCCTGTTGCGCACCGAGGCGTTCCGCCAGGGGTCCGACCTGCTGCTCGGCTGGAGCGGTCGCGGCGGTGGCCAGAACTACGGCTACTTCCTCAGCCTGGGGGCCGACCGCAACCTCGGCGTGCTGCCGAACAACGAGTTCAAGCGGTACAGCGCGCGCAGCAACTTCAACTTCATCCCCACCCCCACGCTCACCGTCGAGGCCGGGATCCAGACGCTGCAGTCCACGTCGCTGCTTCCCGACAATGACAACAACATCTACGGGTACCTCGGGGGGGCGCTGCTCGGCTCGCCGTTGACGCGCCGCGACGATGGCCTGCCGGGGCAGGACGGGTGGTTCGGGTTCGCCCGCCAGGTGTCGGCGATCTCCGCCATCGAGAACGACGTCACGACGCGTCGCAACATCCTCACCGCCAGCGGCACCTACCTGCCGACCGCGTGGTTCAAGAACCGCGTGACCCTGGGCGCCGACCTCCTGCAGGACGAAGCCACGCGCTACTTCCCGCGCAATGCCGTCGGGCAGTACGCCGGCCTCCTCAACAC
>JAEUJL010000767.1 GCA_016794835.1 Gemmatimonadota bacterium
GCGGCGCGGCCACCCAGCCAGCTGCGCGACATGTTCTGGACCATTTGTCCATCGAGCGTCAGCTGGCCCCCGAACCCTGGCGGCATCGGCCCGGTGACCTTGAGGTGCGACTTCTGGTCGGTCCCATCCCAGCGGAACGAGACCAGGCCGTCACGCCCACTGTAGGCAAAGATGCGATCCGGGTCCGACGTGAAGTGCATGTTGCCGGTCCCGCCGGACGGCATGATCAGGGTCGCGGTGCCCCCCGTGGCCGGCACCCAGACGAGGTCCGCCGCCGTCGCCCCCCAGAACGCCGCCCCGGCTTCCTGCAGCTCGCGCGCCGCCGCGCGCGTGGCCACGATGCGGTCCCCACGCGGCGACCAGGCCAGGTCAGAGTAGAGCCCGCGCGCCATCGTCAGCGTTTGCGTCGTCCAGCTGTTGCCGTTTTGTGTCGCGCGGACGATGTCGCCACCGACCGCGTCATCCCACGTCGTCCAGGCGAGCGACCGTCCATCCGGGGACCAGGTCGGCCCGAACTCACCCACCGTGGCCGTGGACACCCGGCGCGGCGTGCCGTTCGGCCAGTCCATCACGTACACACGATCCAGGGCCGAGAAGGCGAGCTGCCGTCCGTCCGGCGACGGGGCCAGGTCGCGCACCTGCTTGGCGGTCAACGTCGACGACGTATCGACGCGATAGGAGAACTTGACCTCGGGTCCCAGCTCCAGGTCGACCTTCGCACTGAAGGGAATCTTCGTCGGGGCCGACTTGTCCACCGGCACGCGCCAGATCTCGCCACCATAGGTGACGATCACCGCGCGCGAGTCCGGCGTGAAGGAGAACCCGGGATAGGCATCGAGCGGGGCGCGCGACTCGATGTCGTCACGCTGCACGGGGAAGGCCAGCCAATCCTCGGACTGCGTCTCGAGGTTGCGGATGCGCAGCCCGGTCTTGATCTCGTGGCGCGAGGCAAAGACGAGGTGCTTGCCGTCCGGCGAGAGCGTCGGGCGGAAGGCCGATCCCTGGCGCGTCGACATCGTCGACGACTTGCCGGTCTCCCGGTCATAGACGCCCAGCTGGTACTGCGGACCTAACGAGTTGTAGGTCCAGTCACCAATGCGTTGCGCATACCAGACGTAGCGTCCATCGCTGCCAAACGCGGCGCCGAGCTGCTTGACCTGTGGCCCCGCGGTCCCCAGCGCGACCCCGTTCCCGCCGTCCACATGGTACATCCACAGCTTCGCCGTCCCGAACTGGCCCGTGGCCCGCGACACGACGATGTACTTGCCGTCCGGGGTGAACTCGGGAGAGACATACTCCGAGGTATTCCCCTTGGTCACCTGCACGGTGTCCTTGCCGTCGAGCGTCATCATCCAGACGTTGTCGCCGCCAGAGCGATCGGACACGAACACGATGCGCTTGCCATCCGGGGAGAAGCGCGGTTGCGCGTCATAGGCGAGGCCACTCGTCAGGCGCGTCGCTGAGCCGCCGCCGATCGGGAGCGAGTAGAGGTCGCCGAGCAGGTCAAAGACGATGGTCTGCCCATCCGGCGAGACGTCCAGCGAGATCCACGTGCCCTTCGTGGTCGTGAAGGAGTGGGTGCGCGCCGCCTTGAGGGGCAGGGTGGTCGCTGGTGGGGCCGCCGGGCCCTGCGCCTGGACGAGCGACGCGAAGGCGGCGAGCAGGAAGACAGGTCGTTTCATGGGAGCCATGGTGGTGGTGCGGCCGGACGGCGGGCCGCGCGATGCGGAAAGCTACCGCCCGGGCAGCGGCTCCCGGAATACGGCCCCACTGGCCCCGCCACCTCACCCCGACGGTCGTCGATCCATCGCCCGACCCTTGCGACATCGGAACGACAGGCACATAGTCTGTCTATCCCCTAGCTTGCCTATATGCCTCCGTCGGAACGCGACACGCGCGGCGACCTGCTGCGCGGCACCCTCGAGATGCTGATCCTGCAGACCCTTACCCACGGGCCGATGCATGGGTACGGGATCGCCCAGCACCTGGGCCGCGTGTCGCGCGATGTCCTCGCCATCGAGGAAGGGTCGCTCTACCCCGCCCTGCAGCGCCTCCTGGTGAAGGGCCTCGTCTCCGCGGAATGGCGG
>JAEUJL010000784.1 GCA_016794835.1 Gemmatimonadota bacterium
TGGGGGCGCCCCCACACACGTCTTGCAGGAACTCACCAAAGGGGAAACCCATCTCGACTTCGTAGTTGCCCGGGCGCGCGATGTTGCCGCACACGCTCCAGAGCTTGGTCCCGGTGGACTTGGGGTTGTCCGGCCGGGCCATCTTCTTGTACCAGTCCGCGCCGCGGTTGAGGATGTGCGGGACGGCGGTGAGGGTCTCGACGTTGTTGATGGTGGTCGGCTTGCCGAAGAGGCCGGCCACGGCGGGGAACGGGGGCTTGATGCGCGGGTTGCCCCGCTTGCCCTCGATCGAGTTCATGAGCGCGGTTTCTTCACCGCAGATGTAGGCCCCGGCGCCCTTGTGGACCCAGACGTTGACGGTCTTGCCGGTGCCCATCGCGTTCTTCCCGATGATGCCGGCGGCCCGGGCCTCGGCGCACGCCCGCTCCATCACCTGCAGCGGCTCGGTGAACTCGCCGCGAATGTAGATGAAGCAGTCCTCCGCCCCGATGGCGTGCGCGCCGATGGCGCACCCCTCGATCAGGGCGTGGGGGGTCCAGCGCATGATCTCGCGATCCTTGAACGTGCCGGGCTCGGACTCGTCGGCGTTGCAGCACAGGTAGTGCGGCTTGCCATCGCCGAGCTTCATGAAGGACCACTTGAGCCCGGTCGGGAAGCCGGCGCCGCCACGGCCGCGCAGGCCGGACTCCTTCACCACGTTCTGGATGGCGACGGGATCCGTGCCGAGGGCATTGGCGAGGGCCTGGTAGCCGCCGCGCTTCTTCCACCCGTCGACGGTCCGCGCCTCGGCATCACCGAAGTGCGTGGACAGGACCTGCGTCTCGCGCGGGTGGGGGGTATGGGGAAAGCCCATGATCTAGACGGCAGACGGTAGGGGCGAGCGACGCGCGGGCCCGGGCAGCGACCCGGGGACCAGCGCGGTCGTCGTCGACGACGCGCGTGAGACGGCCTTCCACGCAGCGTTAGGCATAGCGGCTCAGCACCTCAGGCACGCGATCCGGGGTCACGGACTCCAGGAAGTCGGCATTGACCATGACCGGGGTGGCAAAGCCGCAGGCGCCGAGGCACTCGACCTCGATGACGGTGTACCGGCCATCGGGCGAGGTGACCCCCAACTCCCCGCAGCCGGTCTTGTCGAGGAAGGCCTTGACGACATCCTCGGCGCCGCAGACATGGCACGGCGACGTGGTGCAGACCTGGATGAAATACTTCCCGACGGGGTGCTGGTGGTACATGGTGTAGAAGGTCACCACGCCCTTGACGTAGGCCGGGGTGACGCCGAGCGCGGTGGCGACTTCGGCCATCCCTTCCTCACTGACCCAGCCCCGGGCTTCCTGCACCATCCAGAGGGCGGGCAGGAGCCCGGCCTGGCGGGTGGGGTAGCGGGAGAGGAGGTCCTCGAGGCGGGCCTTGGTCTCCCCGACGAAGACGGGGGTGTAGGGCTCGCCGTGGGGTTGGTGGCCGGCCTTGATGGCGGCGCCGCCGGAGGCGGAGGGGCCGTGGCTCATCGGTCGATCTTCCCTTGGGAGACGGTCGCGCTCTCCCGATTCGCGTGGCTCATCGGTCGATCTCTCCGGGGGCAAACGGTCGCGCTCTCCCGATTCGCGTGGCTCATCGGTCGATCTCTCCCATCACGATATCGATGCTGGCATTGATCGCGATCACGTCCGAGAGCAGGTGGCCCTCGACCATGCGCGGGATTGCCGACAGGTTGACGTACGAGGGGGGACGGATGCGCCAGCGCACCGGCTTCGACGTGCCGTCCGACACCATGTAGTAGCCTTTCTCGCCCTTCGGGCTCTCCACCGCCACGTACGCCTCACCCACCGGGGGACGCGGCCCCTCCATCACCTGCTTGAAGTGATGGATCATCGATTCCATCTCGCTCGTCGCCTTCGACTTGGGCGGGAGGATCACCCGCGCATCGTCCACGTTGACCGGGCCGTCCGGCAACCGCTTCGCCGCCTGCTCGAGGATCCGCACCGACTGGCGCAACTCCTCCATCCGCACGAGGAACCGGTCGTACACATCCCCGGCGCTGCCCACCGGGACCTCGAAGTCGTACGTCTCGTAGTCGAGGTACGGGAAGTCCTTGCGCACGTCGTACGCCACGCCGGCGGCGCGCACCATCGGGCCCGAGAGGCCGTAGTTCACCGCCTCGTCCGCCGACAGCGCCCCGATCCCGATCGTCCGCCCCACCCAGATCCCGTTCCGCGTCACCATCTTGTCGACTTCGGCGATCGTCTTCGGGAAGGTCTTCACGAACTCGTTCAGCTGGTCCATCCAGCCGTCGGGGATGTCGGCCGCCATCCCGCCGACCCGCGTCAGCGACGTCGTCAGCCGCGCGCCAATCCACGCTTCCAGCAGGTTGTACACCCGCTCGCGTTCCTGGAACGCCCACAGGAAGGGCGTGAAGGCCCCGATGTCGATGCACGTCGTGCCCAGCCACACCAGGTGCGAGATGATCCGCGACAGCTCCATCGCGATGACGCGCAGCACCGTGCACCGCGGCGTGATCTCGATCCCGAACAGGCGCTCGGCGCCCAAGGCGAAGGCGACGTTGTTCCCCGGGGAGTTGAGGTAGTCCTCCCGGTCCGTCCACGGGATGATCTGGTTGTACTGGCGGTACTCCCCGATCTTCTCAAAGCCGCAATGCAGGTACCCTACATGCGGGATGCAGCGCACTACCGTCTCGCCATCCAGCTCCAGCACCAGGCGCAACACCCCGTGCGTCGCCGGGTGCTGCGGCCCGATGTTGATGAGCATGTGCTCGCCTTCCATCTCCGGCTCGAGCGCCGGCGGGGCCTCCAGGGCCGTGACCGTGCCGCCGCCGTCCACCACGAGCGGCACCCGCTGGGGACGACCGGACGCATCCAGCCCGGTCGTCGAGAGCGCCACCTCAATCGTTCGCTTGGTCGCCATGGCTTACTCCCCCGTCCGTTCGCCGCCGCTCAGGCGCTGCCGCATGTCACCCGGCAGGTCCTCGAAGGCGTCGGCAATGGTCAGCTCTTCCATCGAGTACCGCGCCTCGGGATTCGCGGCCAGGGCCTGGCGCAGCTGCTCGGCGCGTGAGAACCGACCGCGGAGCGGGAAGTCCTTCCGGAGCGGGTGCCCTTCCTTGTACTGCTCCCACAGCAGGATACGCCGCAGGTCGGGATGCCCCTCGAACACAATCCCGAACATGTCGTAGCACTCGCGCTCCAGCCAATCGGCGCCCTTGTAGATCGGCCACACGCTGGCAATCCGCAGCGGCTGCCCCTTGGGCAGCTGGGCCTTCACGCGCAGGAACCGGCGGAACGGGAGCGATCGCAGGTGCCACACCACTTCGACGGGCAGCTCAAGGTCCCGGTACTCGACGGCGGTGACGTCCGAGAGATAGTCGTACTGCTCGGCGGCGTCGTCGTGGAGGTAGCGAATGACCTCTGCCGCCGCGCTCGGCGCGATGAAGACCGTGGTCTCGCCCCACGTCACCTCGGCACGCACGATCGCCGCGCCAAACCGCTCACGGAGTCGCGCCACACTGGGGTTCATCTCACCGCCACGATGCGCCAAGCCGCGCGGCGTCCGTGGGGTGGCGTCCGGGGCGGCCCGCCCCGCTGCGACCGGCTGGAAGGCGCCGCTCACAAGCCCGACCGCGTTTGGTGGACCGAATTGCCGAACGGCTCAGACAGCTCGTCGATCATGGAAGGCGGG
>JAEUJL010000831.1 GCA_016794835.1 Gemmatimonadota bacterium
GAGGTGCTCGAGGGCGCGGGCGACGCCTGGTGGCAGGTCGCGTCCGGGACGACCATCGGGTATGCGCGGCTGGCGCGCTTTGACGCGCGGGCGGTGCGGCGACTGCGGGTGCGCCTCTGGTCGTCGTTAGGCGCCGAGCGACTCGCACAGGTGTCGCTGTACCACGACCCGGTGGCCTGACCCGCGGGTCGAGGGGGCAGGGCCACGGGTGTCCCCGCACCCATGGCGCACCAGGGACCAGGCCGATGCTCGACAGGGCGGGGCCCGGGGGCAAGATTGGCGTCACCCCCGCCCAGAGCATGCCCATGTGTCCCAAGGCCCGCTTCCTTCCCGTCGCCGTCCTCGTGCTCCTTGCCGGCGCTGCACGCGACGCGGCCGCCCAGGGACCGTACCGGAGTGATCCGCCGCGTCGCTCGTTCCTGTTCAAGGATGCGCGGGGAGAAATCGCGGCCGCACGAGCGCGGGGCGACACCACGGTGACGCTGGTCGTGGCGTCGATGGCTGGCGCCAATCCGAAGGTCGTCGCACTCGTGACGCGGCTCGGCGGCACCGTGGGATATCGCGAGGACAAGGTGGACTACCTGCGCGTGCGCGTTCCGGTGGACGGCGCCGAGCAGGTCGTGCGCAGCCCGCTCGTCCACTCGAGCGATGTGTCGATCAGCCGGACGAGTCGCGCGCTCGGCCTTGCCGAGGGCGGGGCGCCCGCTGTCGAGCCCGGGTCGACGCTGCCGTTTGTCCCCGATACCACCAAGAGACCGTGGCCTCCGGTACTCTCGGACGCGCCCCTCGTCGATCGGTATGACCCCGTCACCGACATGGGCGGGGCAGAGTGGCGCAGGGCCAATCCCACGTGGGACGGTCGCGGCGTCACGATCGCCATGATCGACCAGAGCATGGACGCCTTTCTCCCCGAACTGCAGGTGGCGAAGACACTCACGGGTGCCTCGACGCGCAAGATCGTCGGCTATCGCACCGTCGTGGACATCGACGAGGAGAACGACGGGCAGTGGTTCCGGATGAAGGATGTGGTGACGGCCCAGGACGCGAAGATCTCGTGGCAGGGGAGGGCGTACACGGCGCCCGCTCCCGGGACGTACCGGATCGACCAGCTGGACGAGGCCGTGTTCGACTCCCTCAATCGCGCCGGCATCGAGAAGGACGTGAACCGCGACGGCAACCCGGCGGGTTCGAGCCGCCTGTTCGGCATCCTCTGGAATGAGGCAACGAACGACGTGTGGGTCGACACCGACCAGGACATGGACTTCAGCGACGAGAAGGCTTACACCGACTATGCCGTCCGGCCGGAGTTCGGCACGATCGGCAGGGACAAGCCGGAGACCCCGATCCGCGAGAGTGTGTCGTTCGCGATCCAGATCGACAAGGCGCGCAAGCTGGTCGCCCTCAACCTCGGCGTCGCGAGCCACGCGTCGCTGGTCGTGGGCGCGGCCGTCGGGAGCCGGGGGACAGCGGGGCGTTTTGACGGCGTGGCCCCGGGGGCGCAGCTGGTGAACATGGCCGAGGGGGGCGCGGCGTACGGGCAGACGGAAGCGGTGATCGAGGCGGCGAAGATCCCCGAGGTGGACGTGATCTTCACCGAGCAGAGCTCGGTGATCGCCCGCAACTACCTGCTCTTCGACGGCCGGCTCGTCCCGACGGTCATCTACGGGCGCGTGATCGAGGTCTTCGGCAAGTCGCTGATCCTGCCCACGCACAACTATGCCGTGCTGGCCGCGATCGACGACTACGCGCTCGCACCCGGGGCCATCTCCATCGGGGGCCACGAGAGCAAGGCCAACTTCTTCGCCAACCATGGCGTGCGCGTGCAGCATGACGACAACCTCCTCATCACGGGGGGCTACGGCCCCATGGGGAATGGCGCGCTCAAGCCGGACATCATTGCCCCGTCGAACTATGTGAGCACGGGTCGCGGCTTCCTGGAGGGCACCGCGATCCCCGGGCTGATGCAGCTCCCGCCGGGGTACAACATCGCCGGTGGCACCTCGACCGCGACGCCGACGACCGCGGGCGCCGTGGCGCTCCTGATCAGCGCCGCGCGCCAGGCCAACGTGAAGGTCGACCCGTATCGGCTGCGCCAGGCGATCATGACGTCGGGGCGCTGGGTCTCGCACATCGAGGCAAACAAGCAGGGCAACGGGGTCGTGAACATCGCGGGTGCGTGGGAGGCGCTGAAGGCGATGGACACCTTGAAGACCGCGATCACTGTCACGAGCCGCGCATCCGTGCGACACGCCATGGCCCACCTGCTCGCGACACCGCACGAGGGGGTTGGCGTCTTCGAGCGTGAAGGGTGGACGACGGGCGATCGCGGCGAGCGCACGGTGACCTTCACGCGCACGACCGGGCCGAAGGGCGCGCTTCCCTTTGCCATCGGATGGAATGGGAACGACGGCACCTTCACCTCCGCGAACACGGTGAGCCTTCCGTTAGGCACTCCGGTGCCGGTGACCGTCGGCATTGCCCCGACGACGCCGGGGGTGCACACGGCGGTCATGACGCTCGACTACGCCGGGTCGCCCGGCGTCGAGTATCGGACACAGGCCACGGTCGTCGCGGCGACCGTGCTCGACGCCTCGAACCAGTTCGTGAACGAGCAGAAGCTGGAGGTCCCGCGCCCCGGCATGACCCACCTGTACTATCGGGTGCCCGAGGGGGCGACGACGCTCCGCATCGACGTCGACGCGTCCAAGCGGCCCGTCAGCGTGGCCGTCACGCGTCCCGATACCCGTAACGTGACGGGGCTCGGGTCCGGTGGCGTGACGAAGCAGACCGTTGCCATCCAGGACCCTGTGGCCGGCGTGTGGGAAGTACGGCTCCAGGATGTCGATGACACGCGCACGTTTGACTGGCAGCAGGCGAAGAAGGACGAGCCGGTGCCGAACACCGCCGTGACGATCAAGGTGTCGGCGCTCGCCGCACAGGCGGCCAGCTCCACGCCGACGACTGCGATGGCGGGCGGCCCGTCGAGCACCGCGATGGAGGTCGACCTGACGAATCGCATGGCCGCCTTCCCTGGTGTTGCGCTCTCGATGCCGATGGGGGCGGTGCGTCGTGACGCCGGCCAGCTCGGCGAATTCGCGCAGCGCGTGTACGACATCGACGTGCCGGCCGGCACCACCGTGCTGACGGCGCGCCTGCGCGTGACCGCCGGCGCGGCGGCGGATCTCGACCTCTACCTGTTCGACTGCTCCGGCAAGGAGTGTGTAGCCTCGCGAGCCGACGGGGACGCGACCGGCGATGAGTCCGTGATGGTGCAGCATCCGGCGGCGGGCAAGTGGAAGGTCGTGATCGACGCATCCCGTGCGGGTCCCGCCGTGTCGTACGCCTACGAGGACGTGGTGTTCAACCCGGCGTATGGCCACGTCGCCGTGACCGACCAGCCGGCGGAGCGCGCGATGGGCGCGACCTGGTCTGCGCGCGGGCAGGCGTGGGTGGCGTCGATGCCGTCGGGGCGTGAGCCGTTCGCGGCGGTCCAGGCGCAGGCGCAGCCCAAGGGCGCGCCTGCATTCCTGGTGGGACTCCGCGAGCTGCAGGCCCGGGTGGACCGCGCCTCGGGCAGCGGGGGGCGCTGACCCCGGCGACTCGACTCGGCGGCCGCTGGCAGGGCATCGTCAGGCGGCCACGATGACCGAGGCAGGGTAACGACCGTCACGAGACCGTCAGGGGTTCCCGGTGGGTGCTTAACGCCCGTGGAGGACGGGCGTCGAAGGGAGTGCAGGACCCTGCGGTGGTAGGCACCGCGCCCCCGGTTGCTGCGAGACCCTTAGTGGACGGAGGCTGTTTCGATGAAGGTACCAACCGGTTTCACCCCATGGCGCATGGTCGCGCCGCTCCTGGTCGTTGCCCTCGCGGCGTGCTCATCCGATGGAGTGAACTCCCCTCAGTTGTCCGCGGCGGCGAACGCGATGGTGAATGCGGATGTGGCGGCAGTCACGGCGGATGGTGTGGGCGAGGATGTTGAGCTGATGCGCGGCCCTGGTGGCCAGTTTGCCATCGGGCTGTCGGCGGATCGCGGCCGGTTCGAGTGTGACCAGGTGGCGCGCCCGGGACTCACGGTGACGCGGACCTGCGTCTACAAGGATGCGGCGGGGAACACGCAGGCGGCCTACGACTCGCTGACCACGGCGTCGGTGCAGGTCAACGCGACGGTGAAGGGCGACGTGACGCGCGGACCGATGAGCATGACCGTGGATCGCACCCGGGAGCTGGTCGTCACCGGGCTCGCAGGCCGTGAGACGACGGCGACCTGGAATGGGACCGGACGAGGAGCGATGACCCGCGTGCGAACCAGTGAGAGCGGTGAGACGCGCCAGTATGAGATGACCTACACGGTGCGGCGTACCAACGTCGTGATCCCGGTCCCGCGGACCGCCACCAGCTGGCCGCTGTCGGGGACGGTCACCAAGTCCTACACGGTGAAGTTCACCGGCGGCCCAAACGACGGAAAGACGGTGACCCGCGAGGTGGTCGTGACCTTCAACGGGACGGCCACCCCGGTCGCCACGATCAACGGCGAGAGCTGGGAGCTGGACCTGTCCGATCGCGGGAAGCGTCGCCGCCCGTAACACGTGCAGGGTGAAGCGCGACGGGCCCGGCGGGACGCACCGCCGGGCCTGTTGTGCTTGTGGGGAATCCGGAGGGTGCAGGGGGCGCGGACGACGCGCGGGTGGGGCGCGATAAGGGTCCCGGATGTAACCTGCCTGCCCCGGTCACTCGGGTGGCACCGACCCCGGGAGCCGCATACGTTCTGTCCCACCCGACTCCCGCGCTCCACGGTCACCTGCACCCCGACATGCGACATCACCTGCTGGTCCTCGCGGCCCTCGCCGCTGCCTCGCCCCTCGTTGCACAGGCCCCACTCACCGTCGGCCGCACGGTGCGCGCGACCCAGGCCCGCGGCGACACCACGCGGTACCCGGTGGACGCCGACTCGGGGGTCATCCTTCGCCTCGAGGTCGACCAGGTGTCGACCAATGTGCTGGTGCGCGTGCTGGGGCCGAAGAAGACCCCGCTGCGCGGAGTGAACGCCGCACCGCGCGGACCCGAGCGGCTGCAGGTCGAAACGATCGAAAAGGGGACGCACCAGGTCGAGGTGATTCCCGTCGACTCGTCGTCGGGCGAATACACGATCACCCTGGTCGCCCGCGAGCCCCTGTCGAGCGACCCCCGTAAGCTCGTCGACCAGCTGCTCGCGCCGTGGGACCGTCGGGATGGTCCGGGTGCCGCGGTCGCCGTCTGGCGTGGCGGGCGCACGTTGCTCGCGAAGGGGTACGGCATGGCCAACCTGGCCTACGACATCCCGTTCACGGCGACCACGCCGACGAACATCGGGTCCACGTCCAAGCAGTTCACCGGCTTCGCCGTGATGCTGCTCGTCGACGACGGCAAGCTCTCGCTCGACGACGACGTGCGAAAGCACATCCCGGAGCTTCCGGACCTGGGCAGCACGGTGACGGTGCGTCACCTGATCACCCATACGACCGGGTATCGCGAGATGTACAACGCCATGCTGATCGGGGCGCGCCGGATCGACGAGGGGGACTACGTGGGTCGTGAGGAGATGATCTCCCTCGTCCAGCGCCAGCCGGCGCTGCAGAACGCTCCCGGCGCCGAGTTCAACTACAACAACACAGCCTACGCCCTGGCCGCGATGGTGGTCGAGCGGGTGTCAAAGCAGCCGTTCGCGGAGTTCGTGGCACAGCGGGTCTTCAAGCCGCTGGGCATGACGCAAAGCACGGTGCGC
>JAEUJL010000052.1 GCA_016794835.1 Gemmatimonadota bacterium
CGGCGCTGCCCGCACAACCGCGCCCCTTCGACCTCGTCATCGCCAACGGACGCGCCATCGATCCCGAGACCGGGCTCGACGCCACCCGGTGGATCGGCGTGCGCAATGGACGGATCGCGGCGATCTCCGCGGCCCCCCTGCGCGGCACGCAGGTGCTCGACGCCAAGGGGCATGTCGTCGCCCCGGGCTTCATCGACCTGCATGCCCATGGCCAGCAGATCGCGGCCGCGCGGATGCAGGCGTTCGACGGCGTGACGACCGCGCTCGAACTCGAGGCGGGCACGCTCCCGGTCGGTAAGGCCTACGACGAGGCCGCGCGGCTCGGTCGCCCGATCAACTACGGCTTTTCGGCCGCGTGGGTCTTTGGCCGCATCGCCGAGAAGGAACACATGGAACCCGACGGCGCCATCTCGTTCTTCCAGGAGGCCCAGAAGAGGACGGGGTGGCAATTCAGCATCGCCGACACGGCGGAGATCACCCGGATCATGGCCCGCGTGGAGCAGGGGCTCAAGGAAGGCGCGCTCGGCATTGGCGTCCTCTCCGGCTACGCCCCCGGCCACGGCCGCAAGGAGTATTTCGCCGTGGGCCGCCTGGCCAAGGCGTACAACGTGCCGACCTTCACCCATGTGCGTTTCCTCAGCGTGATCGAGCCGGCGTCGTCGTTCGAGGCCTTCGAGGAACTGATCGCCGTCGCCGCGGGCACGGGGGCGCACATGCACATCTCGCACCTCAACAGCAACTCGACGCGCGACATCCCCGCCATCGCCGAGTTGATCCGGGGCGCCCAGGCGCGGGGCCTGAAGATCACGACGGAAGCCTACCCATACGCAGCAGGTTCCACCGTGGTGGGCGCCGAGATCTTCCGCGGCAACTGGCGCGAGCGCATGGGCGGGGCCAAGGCGAGCGACCTCGAGTTGGGCGGCCAGCCGTTCAACGACTCCACCCTCGCCGCCGCCCAGGCCAACACCCCGGGGAGCTGGGTGGTGATCCACTTCATGCGCCCCGAGTCCAGCGCGGCCGACCAGGCCTTCCTGGACCAGAGTGTCCTGTTCCCCGGCGGCGCCATTGCCTCGGACGCGATGCCATGGACCTCGCAGGGGCGCACCATCACCGAGGACGTCTGGCCACTCCCCGCCGACGCCTTCGCGCACCCGCGCAGCGCGGGAACGTTTACGCGGTTCCTTCGGGACTACGTCCGTGAGCGCAAGAAGATCGACCTGCGCGAGGGGCTGCGCCGGGTGTCGCTCACGCCGGCCAAGGTCCTCGAGGAATCCGTGCCGCAGATGCGGAAGAAGGGGCGCCTCCAGGTGGGGATGGATGCCGACCTCGTCGTGTTCGACCTTGCGACGGTGACCGACAAGGCGACCTACACGCAGCCGAACCAGCGCGCGCAGGGGATGCGACACGTCATCGTCAATGGCACGCCGGTGATCCGGGACGGAGAGCTGGTCCGGGACGCGCTGCCTGGGAAGGCGATCCGGAGGGAGGTCCGGCGATAGGTTGATGTAACGAACGGCCAGGGCGAGGCACGGGCGGCACGAGCAGCACGCGGGGCACGGGGAGCACGATGGAAGGGCGTGAGGAACTTCGTGCGGCTCGTGCCGCTCGGGCTGCTCGTGCTTCCCGTACTGCGACCTTGCAGTTCGGTACAGATCGGGCGAAGCACGCGCGGGCACGAGGGACAGGTGGCTCCAGGGTCCAGAGTCGGGCGGGTCCCGCCGACACTTCCAGTGATGCCGACGCGCGTCCTCGCCCCGACCCCGGCCCCCGGATCTCCCGCCTTCACCGGCTGGATGGTCGCGCGCGCGACGTCGATCCTGCTTGCCCTCGCGGCGGTCCTCGCGGCGCAGGTCCCGGTGCGCTTCACCCTCGGCGACCCGCGCGAGCACGTGCGGCAGATCCAGGGGAGCCCGACCCTCATCGAGCGGCTCTATTCGCTCGGCATCGAACGCTGGTCATGGGGCGATGCCTCGGTGACCTTCGATCCCGGCACCGGGCAGGTGGTCGGCTGGCATGACCCCGCGCGGGCCCTGCGCACGACCCTGCGCCCGTCGCAGCGCGCGCGCGACAGCGTCATCACGTTAGGCATGCCGCTGGGCGACGTGGCGCGGCTCCTCGGGACCCCGTGGGCCATCACGCCGGCGCCGCAGCGCGGGCAACTCCTCCTCGCGTATGGGCGCAATGCCATCCGCGTCGACCTCGCCTCGAAGCGCGTGAACGGGTGGCGACGCGCGGACTCCACCCTGCGGGTCTCGCGCACCGATGATCCCGCCGCCCACGTCGCCCTGGGCGCCTCGCCGCCGGGCACGGGTGCGGTCCGGCGGGACGTGCCGGGGGATGCCGTCCCGGTGACGGTCGCGCTCGACAGCATTCGCGACCGCGACGGTGATGCGCGCCTTGCCCCACGGGAATTCGGGGACGTCTCCTTTCGCATCCACAACCCGGGGCGACAGTGGACCGCCCCGCTCCGCGCGCAGTTCCTCCACGCCCCGGAGCTGGCCACCCTGGCCGGCACCCCGGACACGGTATGGATTGCCCCGCTTGCCCCAGGGGACAGCGCCGACGTGTCGATCGTGGTCTACACACCGAAAGCTGCGCACGACCCGGAGCTGACCCTGGTGGTCTGGTCGGGCACCACACCGGCACGCCACAGCGTGCGCATCCCCACCACGGCACCCGTGGCCACCGCCACGCCAGGTGCTGCGGGGCCGGCCGTCGACGCGGCCCCCGGCGCGGCATCGCGCAATCCCGACGCCCTGGCGGTCATCGTCGGGATCGACCGCTACCAGCGGATGGCCCCCGCGCGGTCGGCGTCCCGCGATGCCGAGCTGATGCGCGGATACGTCACGCGCACCTTCGGTGTCCCGGACGATCCGGCCCACCTCGTCGTGCGCACCGATGCCGCCGCGTCCGGTTCGGAGCTGCGTCGGCTCTTCGACGAGCGGGGCTGGTTGGCGCGCCGGGTCACGGACAACACCGACCTGGTGCTGTACTTCGCCGGGCATGGGGCCCCCGGGAGTGGGCTGACGCCGTACCTCCTTCCGGCCGACGCGGATCCCGCCTATGTCGATGCGACCGGGATCGACCTCCATGCCCTGTTCGCCCGCCTGGCGCGATGGCCCGCGCGCTCCATCACCGTCTTCATCGACGCCTGCTTTTCCGGGCTTGGGCGCTCGGGGCTCCCCCTCGTGGCCGGGGCGCGCGCGGCCGTCGTCTCGATCGAGCACCCCGCCCTGCTCCGTCGCAACATGGCGGTGTTCACGGCCTCACGCGGCGCGCAGCCGGCCGGCGACCTCCCCACGCACCAGCATGGGGCGCTCACCTACTTCCTCGCGCGCGCGCTGCAAGGGCAGGCCGACGACAACGGCGATGGCGCCCTCACCGTGAGTGAGGTCGGCCGATTCACCGAGCGCGAAGTCCGCCGGGCGAGTGCGGCCCTCGACCGCGAGCAGGAGCCGCTGACGATCGCGCGCGACACCGCACGGGTCCTCGTACGCCTCGCGCCACCGCGACGATGACCCGGGCACGCGGCGAGGGACGACACGGGGTCCCGGATCACGTCCGGGACGCGTGCGCGTGTCCTGACGAGCCCATCTCACCGCTCCCTACCGCGCAACATTCCGCGTCCCGCGGCGCGCGCCGGGGCCCCGTGTCGTTGCTGGCTGCATTCCTCATATTGACTACGCCGCGGTTCGCGCACGCCCAGCGCGAAACGGTCGTCGTCGACCAGCGCATCACCCTCACCGACGAGCTGACCCCGGCCGCGGCCAAGCGACGCGCCCTCGAGGAGGCAATGGCCGAGGCGGTGCGTCGGGTGGTCGGCGTCCGCGTGCGGTCCACCGCGATCAGCACCACGACCGAGACCAGCGCCGGCTACTCCAGCGACTACCGCAGCATCGTGCAGCTGGATGCCGTCGGGCGCGCGGTCGACGTCCAGCTGCAGCGCGAGACGTGGGAAACCGTCGACGACGCCGTGCGCTATCGCGGCACCTGGGCGATCACCGTCGAGCGCGAGGTCGGCACCCCCGACCCGGGCTTCACCCTCGACCTCGCCGTCCCCCGGACGGTGCTTGACGCCCCCTCCGAGGACCCCGCCCGCAATGACGAGCTGGTGGCCACGGTCACCAGCTCCCGCAGCGCCTCGCTGGTCCTGGCGTCGATCGTGGACGATTCGGTCCTCGCCCTGCTGCCTAACGCCTACACCGGCACCGTCGTCCTGGCTCCCGCCACGATGACCGACCTCCCCCCACCCGACTGGCGCGCGCGCGGGCTCCGGTTCCGGGTGACGCGGCCCGCCGGGGGAGCGCTCCGCGACGAACTCCTGGTCGCGGTCGCCGTGACCGGAACGGACGTGCCCCCCTTCACCGGTGGGACCCTCCTCGAGTTCCAGCGGTGGCTCGTCGGCATCCCCCTGGACCGTCGCGCCGTGGCCTTCGCCCCCTACACCGTCTCCCCCCGCTAGCCGGCGGACTCCAGCCGCTGGTGGCTGCGGCCGATACTCCCGGGGAAGGACCGGAGGCTCCCATGACGCGACACTATTTCCCTGCCCTGCTGGTCGCGCTCGCGATCGGGTGCTCGCGCGCCCCGAAGCCATCGCCCGACCTGCTCCCCCCGGCGAACCGCGAGACGGTGCGCAACCTGCCGGGGTGGTTCCTGCGGCCGCCCCGCGACGACAACTACCTGTTTGGTGCAGCGACCGCGGTCTCCCGCGATGTCCAGGTCGCGATCAACAAGGCCCAGGCCGACGCCCGGAGTGCGATCGCCCAGGAGGTCGAGGTGAAGTACGGGGCGCTCAACAAGCGCTTCGTCGAGGAAGTCGGCCGCGAGGGCGCGCAGCTCCTCGACCAGTACACGCAGGTCTACAAGGCCGTGGTCTCCACCTCGCTCTACGGTTCCCGACCGCGCCAGCAGGAGCTGCGCACCGAGAACTCGCTCTACCGCGCCACGGTCCTGATGGAGCTCCCGGTGGGAGAGATGTCCAAGAAGCTCCTGGAGCAGCTGCGGGCGCAGGAACAGCTCTACACGCGCTTCCGCTCCGGCGAGGCGTTCAAGGAGCTGGACGCCGAGGTGCAGAAATACGAGGCCTGGAAGCGCCAGCAGCCGCGTTAGGCGCGCCTCACGTCACCCGCTTGCCCTTGACGGGTGACGGCTCCATCGGCACCTGGAGCATCACGTCCTTGAGCTCGCGCAGCATCGAGCCCTCCAGCGCATCGCCGGCGACCTTCAGGGTCCAGGTCGTCACCGCGTCCACGCTGCGCGCCTCCCCATTCATGTTGAGCTGCGCGGTGGTCCGGTGAACGAAGACCGCCTGGCCGCCGTCAGCCTTCCCGGCCATCACGGCCGGCGGCGACACACTGCCATCCGGCCGCGTCCCTGACATCGTCAGGGTCGCCTGGAGCGAGTCCCCTCGTGCGCTCACAACGAGTTCGCCAGTCCCCATGATCGGCGTCACTCTGCCGTCCTCCATCCGCTGCCCCCGCTGGAACTCGATGGTCCACTTGCCAACCAGGGGATGCGAGGGCTGCGCGCGGAGCCCGGTCGCCGCGAGGATCACGGCGCCAACAGCCAAGAGGGAGTAACGTCGGTTCATGAGGTGTGGGTGCAGGACGGCCATTGGTCACGACTCGGCCTCACAGGGTTTCCGCGCGCGGTTCGTCCCTCACAGCCGTCGTTGGGCACGACCCACTGGCACCAGGCGCCTGCCCCGGTTTCCGTTGAGGGTCCCCAACCCGGTCTCCGTGTTCCGCGCCCTCGCCCTCTCCGCCGTGCTCACCCTCGCGCCCTCCGCGAGCTGGGCCCAGTCCGACAGCACACAAGTCGTCACAGCCCTCACCCGCTTCTTCGACGCGGCCCGAACGAAGGACACGGCGACCGTCCGCGCCGCCTTCGACGACGCGGCCCGGCTGACCCTGCTGCGCCCGGACCCCAACGGCGGGGTGCGGGTCATGGCCCTCAGCGGCCAGCAGTTTGTCCAGGCGGTGGCCGGTGGCAATGGCATCGACGAACCGATCCGCAACGTGAAGGTCTTCATCGACGGCGATCTCGCCTCGGTCTGGGCCGAGTACCAGGTGCGGGTCAATGGCGCCGTCTCGCACTGCGGGTATGACGCGCTGCACATGGTTCGGCGGCCTGGCGGGTGGAAGATCCTGTCGATCGCCGACTCGTTCCGTCGCGAGGGTTGCGGCCCGGCCTGGAAGTGAGGCGCCTCCTCGTTGGGTTGGCGCTCCTCCCGATCGTGGCGGGGGCCCAGGGGGCCGCGCCATGCCTTGCGGGATTGCACGGCACCTGGCGCGGCACCGGGCGCGTGGCGGGTCGCGACGTCGTCATGCAGCAGGAGTGGCGCCCGGCACTCGGCGGAGCCTTTTCCGAGTTGACGATGACCCATCGGCTCCCGACCGACACCGCACGCATCGTCTTCGAGGGTCGGGGGTTCTATCGCGCCACCGGGGACACGGTCAGCGGGACGTGGATGGACGCGCGCGGGTACACAATGGCGCTTCGCGGGAGCTGCCGCGACCAGACCCTCGCCATGGAATGGTCCGGCGCCGAACGCGGGGCGACGCACTACACACGCCATGCCGACGGCACCCTCGAGGTCGTGGACCTCGTCGACTTGCCGGCCGGGCGTCGCGAGTTCGGGCGTTCCCGCCTGCACCGCGCGCCACCACCCGGGGAGCTGGTCGGCCGCGGGGTGATCTCCACGGTCGCCCCCGAGTTCGCCACGAGCGTCACCGCCGACGGGCGCGAGCTCTTCTTCAACCGGGCCAGCGCGGACCGATCGGTGCTGACCCTCATGGTCTCGACGCGGGACCCTGGCGGCGAGTGGACGGCGGCGCGAACGCTCCCCTTCTCGGGTAGTGCGCGCGACGTCGACCCGTTCCTGTCACCCGACGGACGGCGTCTCTACTTCTCGTCCGATCGACCGCGCGCGGGGCGCTCGGTGGCATCGTTCAGCACCTGGTACGTCGAGCGGACCGCCACGGGGTGGAGCACGCCGGTGGACCCCGGCGCACCACTCAACTCGGACTCCACCGACATCTTCGTCTCGATGAGCCGCGACGGTGAGCTGGTGTTCAGCTCAACACGTGATGGGGTGCGGCGGATCTATACCACCCGGGAAGCGAACGGCGCCTGGGTGGTGCCACGCCTCTTGCCG
>JAEUJL010000064.1 GCA_016794835.1 Gemmatimonadota bacterium
GTCCGTCGCACCTGGAAGCCCAACCTCCAGGTCGTGCGGGTCGAGTCCGCTGGCAAGATCATCAAGGTCAAGGTGTGCACGCGCTGTCTCGCCGCGGGCAAGGTCAAGCGCGCACCGCGGGCCGCACGCGTGGCGTGACGCCGCGTTTCGCGACCGTCACCCCCAAGGGAGCGCCGGTGGCGCTCCCTTTGTGTTAGGCGGATGCCCCGCGCCCTGATCACCGGGGTCACCGGACAGGACGGATGGTACCTCGCGGGCCAACTCCGTGATGCCGGGTGGGAGGTGCATGGGATCGCCCGCCGGCACCGCGACGTGCCCCCGGGCACGGTGCTCCACCTCGCGGACGTGACCGACGCCGGCGCGTTGAATGCCCTGGTGGCGCAGGTCGCGCCGCACAGCATCTTCCACCTTGCCGCCGAGTCCTTTGTGGCTGGCGACGCCCCACCGGAACGGGTGGTCGAGGCCCACCGCCGTGCCGTCGCGGTGGTGCTCGACGCCTGGCAGCACGTGGCACCGCACGCCCGCGTCGTGCTGGCGAGTTCGAGCGAGGTGTTCGGGGGCGCAGAGGCGTCACCGCAGGACGCGTCCACGCCGCTGTGCCCGGTCACCGCCTACGGTCGGGGAAAGGCCGAGGCGCTCCTGCTGCTGCGCGAGCGCCGGGCGTCGACCGGCGGGCACCTCTCGGCGGCGATCCTGTACAATCACGAGAGCGAGCGCCGCGACCCGCGATTCCTCGGGCGGAAGGTGTCGCTCGGCGTCGCCGCGATTGCCACCGGGCGGCAGTCCGAGCTGGTCCTCGGAGACCTCGACGCGCAGCGCGACTGGGGGTATGCCCCGGAATACATGACCGCGCTGATCCGCATGGCGGCCGCTGACACGCCCGGAGACTACGTGATCGGCACCGGCGTCGCGCACAGCGTGCGCCAGTTCTGCGCGCACGCGTTTGCCGCGGCGGGGCTCGACTACCGGGCCTTCGTGCGGAGCGACGAGGCGTTGCGTCGTGGGGCCGATCCCCGCCGCCTCCTCGCCGACCCTGCCGCGGCCGCTCGCGCACTGGGATGGCGGGCGACCACGCCCTTCCCGGAAATGGTGGCGCGCATGGTCCGGGCGGACCTCGCGTACATGCGCGGGGGGTGAGGATGCTACTTTTCCCCCAGCGCGATTTCATCACGTTTTCCCCGCGATCACACCGAAATGCCCCGTCGTAACGACCTGCACCGCATTCTCGTGATCGGATCCGGCCCGATCGTCATCGGCCAGGCTGCCGAGTTCGACTACTCGGGGACGCAGGCCGCGCGCGCGCTCCGGGAGGAGGGCTACGAGGTCATCCTCGTGAACTCCAATCCGGCGACGATCATGACCGACCCGGAGATCGCGCACCGGACGTACGTCGAGCCGGTGACCCCCGAGTACGTCGAGCTGGTGATCGCCAAGGAAAAGCCGGATGCCTTGCTGCCCACGATGGGTGGACAAACGGCGCTGAACGTGGCGATGAAGTTGAGTGAGTCCGGGGTCCTCGCGCGGTATGGGGTCGAGCTGATCGGGGCCAAGGCCCGGGCGATCAAGATGGCCGAGGATCGCAAGGATTTCGGCGAGGCGATGCAGCGCATCGGGCTCAAGTGCCCGGAAGGTCGGATTGCGACGACCTGGGAGGAGGCGCTCGAGATCGCCGAGTTCACCGGGTATCCGGCGATCATTCGTCCCGCGTTCACCCTGGGTGGGTCGGGGGGCGGGATCGCCTACAATCGCGCCGAGTACGAGGACATCGTGCGACGTGGTCTCGCGGCGTCCCCGGTGTCGCAGGTGCTGATCGAGCGGTCGCTCCTGGGCTGGAAGGAGTACGAGCTGGAAGTGATGCGCGACCATGCGGACAACGTGGTCATCATCTGCTCGATCGAGAACATCGACCCGATGGGCGTACACACGGGCGACTCCATCACCGTCGCACCGGCGATGACGCTCACGGACCGGGAGTACCAGGTCATGCGCGACGCCGCTTGTGCCGTGATCCGGGAGATCGGGGTCGAGGCCGGGGGATGCAACATCCAGTTTGCCATCAATCCCGCCAACGGGGACATGGTGGTGATCGAGATGAACCCGCGGGTGTCGCGGTCCTCGGCCTTGGCCTCCAAGGCGACGGGCTTCCCGATTGCGAAGTTCGGGACCAAGCTGGCGGTGGGCTACCGCCTCGACGAGATCCAGAACGACATCACCAAGACGACGCCCGCCTCGTTCGAGCCGGTCCTCGACTATGTCGTGGTGAAGTGCCCGCGGTTCGCCTTCGAGAAGTTTGCCAACGTGAGCCCGCAGCTGACCACGCAGATGAAGTCGGTGGGCGAGTCGATGGCCATCGGGCGGACATTCAAGGAGGCGTTCCAGAAGGGGCTGCGCGCGCTGGAGACCGGCCGGGCGGGCTGGGACGTGGGCCCGCGCCTCGTGGACGACCGCTTGCCGGACGACTCGATCGAGGCGTTGCGCGCGGCGCTGCGCCAGCCGACCCCGGAGCGGATCTTCCAGCTGAAGCGCGGCATGCAGGCGGGGATGACGGACGAGGAGTTGTTCCGCCTGACCGCGATCGATCCGTGGTTCCTCGCGCAGATGCGGGAGCTGGTGGATGCCGAGGCGTGGTACCGCGGGCTGGCGGCGCCGACGGCGGATGACCTCCTGGCGATGAAGCGCATGGGGTTCTCGGACCGGCAGCTGGG
>JAEUJL010000120.1 GCA_016794835.1 Gemmatimonadota bacterium
ACCTTTGACGAGGAGCAACGGGCCAAGGCCGCACGGTCGATGCAACGCATGGCGCGCCGCATCCATCGCGCCACGCAGCTGGACGTCACGCCCCAGGTGCGCGTCGGGCACACGATCGACGAGATCGAGGCGGCCGCGCGCGAGGTGTCGGCGGACCTCGTGGTCATGACCACCCACGGGCGCGGCGGGGTCTCGCGCGCCTGGTTGGGGAGCGTGACGGAGACCTTGCTGCGCCACCTCAACGTCCCCGTCCTCGTCACCCGCCAGCGCCTGGACCTCTCCACGATGCTCGCGCGCGGCGTCCCGTTCACGAAGGTGCTCCTCCCGGTGGACGGCACGCCGGAATCCGAGGAGGTGATCGATGACGTGTCCCGCCTGCTGCATGGCGTCCCGCTCGACCTGACCCTGGCCCACGTCGTGAGCCCGTCGCCCGTCATGATGGCCAACCTGGAGGATGCCTCCGCCGTGCATGCCGTCGAGCACGAGTACCTCCTGCCCCTGGCGGCGAAGTGGCGCGATGAGCGCCGCGCGGTCCACACGGTGGTGCTCACCGCGAACAGCGCGGCCCGGGCGCTCGCCGACCTGGCCCACGCCGGCGCGTTTGACCTCATCGCCATGCGGACGCATGCGCGCCATGGCATCGCGCGATTTGCGTTAGGCAGCGTCGCCGACAAGCTGCTGCGCCTGACGACGCGCCCGGTCTACGTCCGCGGGCCCGACCGTCGCTGACGCCTACCGGAGGTGGCGTGCCGCCGCCTGGGCCGCCACCTCCTGCGCCGTGAACACCGGCTTGCCGCTCCGGCGGGCGAACTCCTCGGCGTAGGTGGCGTCATGCCCCATGCAGTCGAGGACAACCACGTCGACGTCGGCTCCCCGCATGAGGTCGCTCGCGCGGACGATCTCGCTGTGCTTGACCGGGGAGGCCCAGGTCACCACCGGCAGGAACCCGTCGGCGAGCCACTTGGCACCGGCCGCGCGGGCCTGGCGCTCCACGGGCGTCACGATCCCCACGCGCTTGCGTTCGCTGCGTGCCGCCGCTTCCTGCGGAACGAGCCGCCCGGGCAGGATCACCGGCACGTCGCAGCGACAGGCGGGGAAATCACCCGCACAGGCCACCACCACTGCCTGCGCCCCTTCCGTGGCGAGTTCCTGCGCACGACGCTCGACGAGTGGATGCAACCACTCGATGCCGATCTCGCGGGTCGATCCGTCCACGAGCCGGACCAGGAGCGGGTACTCGGTCGCGCGCCGCGAGAGATCGGCGATCTCATGGGTATCGAGTCCATCGAGCGCCCCCACCACCCGCACGCGGGCCTCCGGCGCCTGCGCGAGGAAGACGCGTTCGAGGTCCGGGCGCGGGGACTGCCCGATGGTGACGACGCCGAGGACGGGAGGCACGGCGGGACGCGCGAAGGGAGGAGGGCGAAGGACGGGCGACGCCACAAATGTAGGCAGCGCGCGTCCCGACCACGGAGACCAGGGGCGCTGGCGCTAACCCTCCCAGGTCGTGCGACCACCAGCCACAGTCCGCACGATCCGGATGTCCTTGATTGCGTTCGGGTCCACCGCCTTCGGTGACTTCTCGAGCATCACGAAGTCGGCGTACTTCCCGGACGTGATCGAGCCCTTGGTCTTTTCCTCGTACGAGGCGTAGGCGCCGTGTTGCGTGGCGATCATCAGCGCTTCGTCGATCGAGACCTTCTGGTTCGTCCCCCATTCGCGGCCGCGGAAGTCGCGACGGGTCACCATCGACTGGAGCGCCATCAGCGGCTCGAACGGCCCGGGCCCGTAGTCCGACGCGCCGGGCACGCGGATCCCGCTGTCGAGGAACGACCGGTGCGCGAACATCCAGCGCATCTTCTCG
>JAEUJL010000179.1 GCA_016794835.1 Gemmatimonadota bacterium
CGGTGTGTTCGGGAACGGCGCCGGGCCCAGGGTCCCGTTCTCGCGCGAGCAGGCCGAGGTCGTTACTGCACAGAGCGCCATGAAGGCGAGGGCCGAGCGATTGCGCGCGCGCATGGGGGTCACTCCCTATCGGTGACGGCAAGGCCAATCCAGGTGGCAAACCACCGGCGCCCGACCCTTTGTTCGACTGCCGAACAAAGTATGGGAATCCCCCAAGTCCCTGTCAAGAGAGGGGGGGCCGCCGGCCTGGCCGGTGGCCCGTCGCGGCCCCTGGCCGGGCGGGCGCCGGGGTGGCTCGGGGGAACCGGGCCGGCGCCGACACTTTATGGAACCGTCCGACCGCCCCCGATGACCGCAACTGCCGCCGGCCCAGTGGCCGAAGACCTCGAGCGCCTCACCTGCAAGTGCTGCGGGGGGACCGCTGCCGTGTACGGCGCCGTGGAGTTCAACCGGACCTGCGAGGACCGCGAGGTGCCGGTCTTTCCCCCGTCCGGGGTGGACATCCCCTATCACCGCTGCTCCGCCTGCGGCTTCATCTTCACCATCGCGTTCGACCACTTCGGTGCCGCGGAGTTCGGGCAGTACATCTACAACGACGCCTACCCACTGGCGGACCCGGACTTTGCCGACCGTCGTCCCGCGTCCAATGCCGAGTTGCTGCGGCGCAACTTCGGCGCGGCGGCGGGGCGACTGCGGGTGCTCGATTACGGCGGCGGCAACGGACTCCTCGCCCGGCGGCTGCAGGAGCTGGGGTTCACCGGTGCCGCCACGTACGATCCGTTCTACGCGGGCTCCAGTCGCCCCCAGGGGACCTTCGACCTGATCACCGCGTTCGAGGTGCTGGAGCACACCACCACACCGCGTGACACCCTGGTCGACATGGCGTCGTTGCTCTCGCCGGAGGGGATGCTCTTGTGCTCGACCCTGGTGCAGCCACCGGACATTGACCAGCTGCGCCTGCGGTGGTGGTACGCGGCGCCACGGAACGGGCATGTCTCGCTCTACTCGCCACGCGCACTCACCGCGCTCGCGGCATCGGCCGGCCTCACCTACGGCGGCGGAAACGAGCTGCTCCACGTCTTCCACCGGGGCACGCTGCCCGCCTTCGCCACGCAGCTGGTCACCGCCTGACGACGACCTGGCTGTCGCTCAGCTCGCGACAGCGTGCGGGAGCCCCCGGATGAAGGCCGCCACCGCTGCGGTGGTCTCGGCGGCCGCCTCGAGGTGCGGTGAATGGCCAACTCCAGGTAGCAGTACGGTCTCCAGGGGGCTGCGGCACAGCCGCTGGGCCAGGTCGAAGTGCGCCGTGGTGCCGTACTCATCGGCGTCCCCCTGGAGGAGCAGCATTGGCACCGTCACGCGGGGCAGGCAGTCGGTGATGTCCCAGGACGCGAAGGCGGGATCCAGCCAGGTCTCCGTCCACTGACGAAAGAGGTCGTCCGTGCTCGGGCCGTGGTACTTCCGCAACCGCCGCCGCAGGTTGGTCGTCGCCCAGGCCTCCCGGATCGCGCGGATCCCGACGAGGGCTTCCGGCTCCACCATGAAGTGGGGGGCCAGCTGGGCGACCCCGCGCAGCTGGGCGTCGGGCACGCTCCCGGCGTAGATCGTCGCGATCGAGGACCCGTCGCTGTGGCCCACGAGGACACGAGGACCCACCTGCATCACGTCCAGTAGTTCGGGCAACACCACGAGCGCCTCGCGCTGGAGGTAGTCGTGCGGGCGCTTCCCGGGAGTTCGCGACGATCCGCCATGACCGGCCCGCGAATACGCGACGACCCCACACCCCGTCGCCTCCGCCAGCTGCATGGGCCACTCCTTCCAGCGCCGCACGCAGCCCAGGGCCTCGTGCAGCAGGACCACCGTGGGGCGCATGGGCTCCCGCGCCGGCAGGTGCGCCACTTCGACCTCATGTCCCCCGATCGCAACCCGACGGATAGCGTCCATGCACGACAACGTGTCGTGGACACTCGTCGTGGACAAGGCACGCGGACGCCTCCCATCGATCGTGTGTTTCCTGTGGTACGCAAGGCGCGTAGACTATGACCTGTTCGCATCCGGACCTTGCGTGCGGATGCGCCTGGCCTCGCCGCCCGGTGTCGCGGAGACGAGGCACCCTGCCCCGCGGACCGCGTTCCCCCAACCGTCGCATCCCATGTCCTTCCTCCGAGTGGTCGTCGCTGCCCACCTCAGCGTTGCCACGATCGGCGCACAAGCGCCGAGCGGCGAGCCACCGTTTCCCCGCCCCGCAGCCCGCTACGAGGTGGATGTCGAGAAGGACGTGATGGTCCCGATGCGCGACGGCGTGCGCCTGGCCACCGACCTGTACCGCCCGCGGGGTCTCTCCGGGGCGCTGCCCACGGTGCTGATCCGCCTGCCCTACAACAAGAATACCTACGGCGGCGCCGTGAACCCGGCGCGGTTCTTCGCGGGGCACGGGTACGCCGTGGCCGTGCAGGACGTGCGCGGCAAGTTCGGGTCTGAAGGGCTGTTCAAGATCTACGAGGGTGACGTCACCGATTGGTCGGACATGTTCACCTGGCTCGCCGCCCAACCCTGGTCGACCGGGAAGATCGGCACCGTGGGGTGTTCGTACCTCGGCGAGGGACAGATCGTGGCGGCACAGCAGCGGCACCCCAACCACATCGCCGCGATTCCGCAGGCCGCGGGTGGCAACGTCGGCCGGGTCCCCGGACGTCGCGAATTCTGGGGGTCGGTCGAGGGTGGCGCCTTCGCGCTGTCCATCAACTTCGGCTGGATGCCGATGTTCGCCTCGATCGACAAGGGCGCGCGACCGCTGCCGACGCTCGACTTTGCGGAGCACTTCAAGACGCTCCCGCTGATCGACATGACCGAACGCGCGGGGAGCCCGAGCTGGGATTGGCGCAACTTCCTCGAGCGCTCACCGGACGATCCGTGGTGGGACGCGCAGGGGTACCTCACCCCCACGGACTCGGTGGGCATCGCGGCGCTTCACGTCTCCTCGTGGTTCGACCTGGCGGCAGAAGCCCTGCAAGAGGCCGAGCTCTTCTCCCGGAATGCCATCTCCCCGCGGGCGCGCGACAACCAGTACGCCATCATCTCCCCCACGGTCCACTGCTCAACGGAAGGGGCCACGAGCCAGACCCGCGTCGGGGAGTTGATGGTCGGCGATGCGCGGCTGCGATTCTCCGAGATGTACCTCAAGTGGTTCGACTATTGGCTCAAGGGCGACCAGAACGGCATCCTCGACATGCCGAAGTTCCAGTACTACGTGATCGGGCGGAACGTGTGGAAGAACTCGCCGGTGTGGCCGCCGCGCAGCTCGCGCGAGACCAGCTTCTACCTGCACTCCGCCGGCCGCGCGAACACCGCCAGCGGGGATGGGCGCCTCTCCACCCGCGCCCCGAGCCGTGAGCCTGTCGACACCTTCACGTACGACCCGGCGAACCCCGTCCCCGCGCGGGGAGGATCGATCTGCTGCACCGGCAACCCCAAGGACCAGCCGGGCTCCTTCAACCACGCCGACCTCGAGTCGCGCCCAGACATCCTGGTCTACACGACGGACGCGCTGACCACCGGCATGGAGCTCACGGGCTCGCTCCGCGCCGAGGTGTTCCTCTCCTCGGACGTGAAGGACACCGACGTCACGGTGAAGGTGCTCGATGTCTTTCCCGATGGGCGGGTGATGAACATCCTCGAGGGGATCACGCGCGTGCGGTATCGCGACGGTTTCGGCACGCCGCGGTTCATGGAAGCGGGCAAGGTCTACCGCGTGCCGGTCGACCTGCACGCCACGAGCTGGTACCTGCCCCCCGGCCACAAGCTGCGCGTCCACATCTCATCGTCCAACTTTCCCCGGTTTGACCGCAACCTGAACACCGGCGGCCGCAACTACGACGAGACCAGCTGGGTGAAGGCGCGCAACCGGATCCACCACTCCGCCGAGTATCCGTCCCGGCTGGTCCTCCCGGTGGTGCAGGAAGGGCGTTAGGCGCTCGCGGGATCGGCGCGGTCCAGCACCGCGCCGATCTCGTACGCCCACTGGCGAACCCGTTGGACGTGCCCCGCCGCCTCCAACGGCGCGCCAGGCCCGCGAAGCACGTCCCACACGGTCACGGGGAAGGTCGTCGGCCACCAGGCCGGCGGTCGCGCTCCGGCCTCACGCACGCGCGTCGGGCCGTCGAAGGCGCGCCGCGCCGCCGCCAATTCACGCGTCGCGAACGACGCGCCCGCCTCGGGCTCGGAGATCATGTGCCGCCACATCGCGAGCACCTCGGCGGTATGCCCCTCCGGATGCTGCAGGAAGAAACAGGCGACGGTCAGGTGATGCACCGGGCCGAACGCCGCCGGG
>JAEUJL010000198.1 GCA_016794835.1 Gemmatimonadota bacterium
TCGGCAGCCCGCCGCCGAGCTTGTTCCAGGTGTCGCCGCCGTCTGTCGACTTGTAGATCCCGCCTTCGCGGCTGCCGGAGATCATCGTCCACGGCTTGCGCTCGGCGCGCCACATGGCGGCATACAGGATGCGCGGGTTGGCCGGATTGAGGACGATGTCCGAGGCGCCCGTGGAGTCGTTGAGGAAGAGGACCTTGTCCCATGACTTGCCGCCATCCCTCGTGCGGAAGACGCCGCGCTCGGGGTTCTTGCCGAAGGGATGGCCGAGGGCGGCGAGCCAGGCGACGTCCGGGTTGGTGGGGTGGATCGCCAGGCGACGGATTGCGCCCGATTCCGGCAGGCCGACAAACGACCAGGTGCGCCCCGCGTCGGTAGACTTCCAGACGCCGCGCCCCTGCGACGAGTTGCCGCGAATGTCCGCCGAGCCGGTGCCGACGTAGATGACGTTGGGGTCGGAGTTGGCCACGTCGATCGCGCCAATGGAGCCGCCGAAGAAGCCGTCGGAGATGTTCGTCCAGCGGTTGCCGGCGTCCTCCGTCTTCCAGACGCCGCCGCCGGTGCTCCCCATGTAATAGAGGTGCGGCTGGCCGGCGACGCCGGTGACCGCGGTGGAGCGTCCGCCGCGGAAGGGGCCGATCATCCGGTACTTGAGGCCGGCGTAGAGCGCGGTGTCGACGTTGACCGCGGCGCGTGGCTGCGCGGCAACGAGGGCTGGGGCGAGTGCGGCAAGGGCGACGAGAATGCGCATCGGGGGTCGCTGGTGCGAGTCGTGGGGCAAGGGATCGCTCTGGTCGGGAGGAGCGCTCCAACTACGAAAGTACTTGCCTGTCGGCCCGTTGTGGCACCGTGCCCGGCAGCGCACCGTCCCCGCGCCCCGCGCCCCGCGCCCCGCGCCCCGCGTCCCGCGCCCCGCGCCCCGCGTCCCGCGCCCCGCGCCCCGCGCCCCGCGTCCCGCGTCCCGCGGTCTACCTGTCCACCCGCATCATCAGCCCTTTCACCCCCCGATCCGGGACGGTCACCCGGACTGGCTCCATCGCGCCTCCACGCAGGCGTGCCGCGACGACGGTCAGCTCGATCCCCGCCGGGAGGTCGCACAGGGTGATGCGCCCGTAGCCGTCGGTGGTCAGCTCCCGGGCGACGGGCTCCGAACGCGTCCGGCTCACGACCCGCGACCAGGTCAATTGGACGGGGAGGTTGGCGACGAGGGAGTCGCCATCGCTGGTGCGCAGGGAGAGCCGCAGGGCACCCGTGCCCCGGCGGGCCGTGCGACCGGGGCACAGGCGGGTGAAGATGTCCCGGGCGTTGAAGGCGCGCAGCGTGACGCGGGGGGCGCGACCCTGCTGCACCTCCACGCGCGCCTCGGCGGCGGCGAGACCTAACGAGTCGTACCCCGGGGACTCGACCAGGAGCGACCAGCCGCCGTCGGGCACCGAGTCGACGGTGAACGCGCCCGAGCCGCGAGCGGTGGCGGTGAGCCGGCTGCCGGCCAGGCGAATCCGGGCCCCGTCCCACGG
>JAEUJL010000208.1 GCA_016794835.1 Gemmatimonadota bacterium
CGAGGCGGTGACGGTGGAGTACGGCCTCTTTGGCGGGCGGTACTGGCTCCCGCGCACGCAGTACGCCGAGGGCCACGCGCGCGCGTCATTCATGCGGATTCCGTTCAAGCTGGAAGAGAGCTTCAAGTATGCGAACGTGAACGGGACGGACTCCACCCCTCCGCAGGCGCGGGTGCTCTCGATGCGCGAGTTGCGCGACTCCCTGTTTGGCGACAGCACACGATTCCGCGATCTCCCGGATAGTGTGCGCAAGGAGCGCAGTCGGATCTTCGCCCAGGTGGATTCCGCCCGCCGCGCCGAGCGGGTCGCCCTGCGCAAGCAGGAGTGTGCGGCCACCGGGACGTTCACCAGGACCGAATCGCGATTCAATGCACAGCTGCGCGCGACCGTGCGCGTCCCGTGCTCCGATTCCGCGCTGGCCAACGCACCGGAGCTTGCCCACTCGATCTACGAGCCGGGCGAGGAGCTGTTCGGCCTCACGGAACGCAACGAGTTGCTCAAGGCCCTGGACTTCTCCCTGCAACCGGTGTGGGCCCCGATGCCGATTCGCACGGAGTACGGGATGAACCTCTGGCGGTACAACCGTGTCGAGGGATTCTCGGCGGCGGCGAAGGCCTCGCAGACCCTGGGTAAGGGATACAGCTGGGATGCCACCGCACGATTGGGCACGGCGGACCTGAGCGCCTACGGGGAGCTCGGCGCGTCGCGCTCGAATGGCCGGCACACCTGGCGGCTCGGTGGATATCGCCGGCTGGTGGCGTCGAACGGCGATTGGGGGAGTCCGCTCTCGTTCGGCGCGTCGTTCGGTGCCTTGGCGTATGGTCGCGACGAGGGCTACTACCATCGGGCCAGTGGTGTGGAGGTTGAGCGGTCGCTGGCGCGAGGCGGTGGCCTCCAGTTGCGCGGCTTCCTGGAACGCCAGCATAACGCCAGCTGGAACACGCGCTTCAACCTCTCCCGCGCGATGGGGTCGAACGTGGAGTTCCAGCCGAATATCACGGCGGAACCTCTGACCGTCGCCGGTGTGGCGCTGCGCAAGCAACTGAACCACGGGCTCGACCCCAGCCGGCTGCGTCTGTTTGGGGATGTGCGAGCGGAGGGCGGCGCGATCCTGGATCGCGCACAGGGCGACAGCGCCCCCGGCGCCTACCTGCGCGTTGCCGGGGACCTCACGATGTCGCGCCAGCTGGTGGGGAAGCTCGCGGGGGCGTTGACCCTGGGGGCGGGCTACAGCGACGGGGCGCCGGTCCAGCGGCAGTTCTTCCTGGGGGGCGCACAGACGGTGCGCGGCCAGTTGCTGGGCTCGGCGGCGGGGGAGGCGTACTGGCTGGGTCGCGCCGAGCTGGGTCGCGACGTGAAGGCCATTCGCCAGGTGGTGTTCGGCGACGTGGGCTGGGCCGGACCATGGTCGGCGCGCAACGCGCCCGGGCGACCGCTGAGTGGAGTGGGCGTCGGGACGTCGTTCCTCGATGGCCTCGTCCGATTTGATCTGTCGCGCGGCTTGTATCCGCGAAAGAAGATGCGGTTCGATGTCTACGTGGAGGCGCGGTTCTAGGGTCTTCCGATGGCGTCGGGGGCGGGTACATTAGCGGTCCCCAACCACCCTCCCCTGGAGAACCCATGCTGTCGGACTTCAAGGCCTTCCTGATGAAGGCGAACGTCGTCGGCCTCTCGCTGGCCGTCATTGTCGGTGGCGCCGCCGGTGCGCTCGTGACCGCGATGACGAACGACTTCATCATGCCCATCGTCGGTGCGGTGACGCCGGACGGTGACTGGCGCAAGTTCACGCTCGACGTCGGCTCGATGAAGTTCGGCGTTGGCGACTTCCTCGGCGTCTTCCTGAATTTCGCGATCGTCTCGTTTGTGGCGTGGCAGATCGGGAAGATCTTCATCAAGCCGGAGCCGCCGGCACCGCCCGCTCCGCCGATGAAGAACTGCGGCTTCTGCCTGAACAGCATCCCGGCGGCCGCCACACGTTGCGGGTTCTGCACGAGCCAG
>JAEUJL010000276.1 GCA_016794835.1 Gemmatimonadota bacterium
GCCCGCAGCGTGGCGATGGCGAGCAGCGCCGACGCCAGGGCCACCGCGACCGTCGCGACGACACTCTCCTCCCACAGGGCGTGCAGGAGCAGGTCGTCCGCGATGAACCCCGCGGTGCCCGGCATTCCCACCCCACAGGCCCCGAGAAAGGCGAACGCGGCCGTCAGGCGAGGAAAGGCCCGCCCCCAGCCGTGCCGCTGTCCGAGGCCAACGACGCCGACCCGGGCCTCGAGCGCCAGGACCATCTGGCTGAGGCCGCCCACGGCGAGGGCCATCGTAAGGCACGCAAAGAGCGCGGCGGCATGGTGACCGCGCCCCGCCGCGCCCACCGCCGCGAACAGCAGGCCGCCGTGCATCAGCGTCGACGCCTGCAACATCCCGGTCAGCGAAGCGCGCACGAGGCTCGTGAGCCCGAAGAGCAGGGCACTCGCGGCGCCAATACCCACCAGCGTGGGGGCAATCTCGCGGGCGAGCTCGACGTGGTCGGCGAACCGCAGGTGAACGAACACGAGGACGAGCAGCGTCGCGAACTGACGGGACTGGAGCGCGGGCGCACGATGCGACAGGGCGGTCACCCCCGCATGCACCGGGACCACCCCGCAGCGCAGGGCCAACGTGCCGAGGGACAGGTAGAGGGGCAGTTCCGCGTCACCGCTGGTGCGGAAGGCCAGGGCCGCCGCCGCCGTCAGCGACGCGCAGATCCACAGGGTGACGCTTCCGACCCGCGTCACCGGCCATGCGGCCCACGCCAGGACGCCAGTGCCTAACGCGGTCGCCAGGTACGCGAGATCCGCCCGTGGGGAAAAGACGGCGACCGTTGAGGCGATCACGACCAGGACCGCGCCCGCGCGCGACAACGGGTCCATCACCCCGCGCGGGACGCCGGCATAGAGGAGCAGCACCGACACCCAGACGAGTCCCGGCAACCAGAGCAGGTCTGCCGTCATGGACGCCCCTCACCCGTCCCAAAAAGGGCCAGCAGGCGCTGGTCCATCCGATGCACCCCGCGCGCCAGGCGAAGCACCGCATCGGCGACGGCATCGAGGCGATCCTCCAGCCGAAAACGGTGGAGGGGCAACAGGTACCACGCCCGCGTCATTCGCGACTGTTCCGCTGCGGCATCGGCGTGCCCCCCATGGTGCCCGTAGTGATGCGCATCGTGGATCGCATTCGGCGCGCGGAGGTATTGCCACGCGCGCAGCATCGCGTGGCTCACCAGGTGAACGAGGGCCAGGGTCGTGAGCCCCAGGCAGATCTCGGCGAGGATGAGCCCCGTTTGCGCGAGGGTGGCGTGCGCGAGGGCGCCCTTCGCATCCGCGTGTGTGCGCGTCGCGGCGGCGGCGTAGATCGCCGTCAGCAGGCCGATCACCACCCCCGTGGCGGCGGCCACCGGGGACGCCTCCAGCACCGGCGCCGTGCGCAGCAGGAGGAACAGCCCGCAGTGAATGGACACGCCACCGTAGAAGAGCGCACTGGAGGGCGTGGGCCCCTCCATGGCGCGGACCAACCATCCGCTGAATGGCAGCTGCGCCGACTTCCCCAGCGCGGCAATGAGGAGGAGCAGGGCGATCACCGTGACTTCGGTCCCCGGCAGGCGACTGATCCCGGTCAGGTCCAGGAGGCGCGTCGACCCCAGGTGCTCGTGGGTGGTGACAATCGCGACGAGGAAGCCAAGGTCGCACACGCGGTAGGTGATGAACGCGCGCAGCCCGGAGCGGATCGGTTCCGGGCGTTCGTGGAAGAACCCGATGAACAACGCGGACGAGATACCGATCGCCTCCCAACCAGCAAAAAACAGGTCCAGCGCGCCGGCGAAGGCAACGAGCTGCGTGCCGGAGGCGAACAGCCCGAGCAGCAGGTAGAACCGCGTGAAGCCCGGCTCCTTGTGCAGGTAGGTCACGGAGAACCGGGCCACCAGGCCGGTCATCGCGGCCCCAAGGAGCGAAAAGGCG
>JAEUJL010000288.1 GCA_016794835.1 Gemmatimonadota bacterium
TCCGCGCCCGCCATCCCCCCGCTCAGGAGGAAGCTCTCGACGAAGAACAGCCCGCTCTCGCCGGCCCGCTTCACCATGCGCAGCAAGGTGTCCATGCTCGTCACCTCCTCGCGCTGCTCGCGCACGAACCATTCGAGTTCGTTCTTGGAGAGGTGATCGCCCTCCTTGATCGCGCGGTCCATCAGGGCGTTGATCTGCTTGGTGACGCGCATCTCGGATTCCAAGGCGAGGCGCACGGCATCCTCGGCCGTCTTGAACGTGGCCCGCGGGGCCGGAATCGCCGGGATCACCACGTTCGCCGAGGCGTCCGACAGGAACTTCACGAAGCGCATGGCGTGGACGCGTTCCTCGGCCGACTGCGCATGGAAGTGCTTCGCCAACATCGGGAGTCCTTCGCCCTCGAAGTACACGGCGATGGCGATGTACTGGTGCGAGGCCGCGAGTTCGTTGCCGACCTGCTCGTTCATCGCGGCGTTCATGGCTTTCGAGATCAGCATGCTGGGTCCATAGGTTGGGGATACGTCGCTCACCTGCCTTGCGGCGGCGCCCCGCCAGTGTCCCGGCGCCCGTGACAGGCCTGTAGCCGGAACCCGGATTCCGGTTGGGGCGGGCGCGGTGGAGATTTCGCGCATGCGAGCCGGAACCCACCGGGCTGGCGGAGCACTCGGAAGATGACCACACAACGCGCAAGACGCGAATTCCTCGAGCGAATCTGGCGCTATGGCGCAACCGCTGCGGCCACCCCGACCCTGGCCGGGCTCGCGCGGTGGAGCTGGGCCCAGCCCGAGGATCGGCGCCGCGCCCTCGGTGACTGGAAGGCCGACGGCTACGGACCGCTGGTCCGGAGCCCCGATTGCCCCGAGTTCGAGATCCCGGCCGCGTTCAAGGTGATTCGTATTTCGGAGGCGCTACGCCCGGCCGCCGGTCGACCTGGGCTGACGGTCCCGAACGCCTTTGACGGGATGGCGGCGTTTGCCCTGCGGAACGGCAACGTGCGCCTCATCCGCAACCACGAGATGACCGATGCCGCGGCGGACGGCCGGGCGATCGGGACGCCGGCCTACGATCCGCGGGCGAGTGGGGGGACCAGTTCGCTCGAGCTGCGCATCGCGGGCACGGGGAAGAACCGGCGCGTCGAGGTCGTGGACGAGTTCGTGAGCCTGGCCGGGACCCGCGTCAATTGCGCGGGGGGCCCCACGCCGTGGGGGAGCTGGCTGAGCGCGGAGGAGAACTGTCACGGGGTCACCCAGGGCTTCGCGCGTCCGCATGGCTACGTCTTCGAGGTCCCCGCCGAGGCGCGGGAAACGGTGTCGCCAGTCGCGCTGACGGCCATGGGGCGGTTCGTCCACGAGGCGGTGGCGGTCGACCGGGAAACGGGGATCGTCTACGAGACCGAGGACGCCTGGTACGACCCAGCGGATCCGGCCAGGCCGGGGGCGGGGTTCTACCGATTCATCCCCAAGCGACGGGAGCACCTTGCCGAAGGGGGCCGCCTGCAGATCCTGGCGATCGAGGGTCGGCCCGGCTTTGTCACGGCGCGCGACCTGATGCCGGGGACCACCCTCCCCGCCCGTTGGATCGACATCGAGGCTCCCGATCCGGCGGCCGCCGAGAGTGAACCGACCACGGTTTTTCGTGAGGGACTCGCCAAGGGTGCCGCCGTGTTCGCACGACTCGAGGGGGCCTGGGCCGGCGACGGCGGCATCTATATCGTTTCGACGAATGGCGGTAACGCGAGGGCCGGCCAGGTCTTCTTCTACGAACCGGGGGCCTCCGACGCGGGTCGGCTCACCCTCGTCTTCGAGTCACCGTCACCCGCCGTGCTGGATGCGCCGGACAACATCGTGCGCACGCCACGGGGTGGCCTGGTGATGTGCGAGGACGGATCCGCCGACCAATACGTGCGCGGGCTGGATCGATCGGGACGCATCCTGGACCTCGTCCGGCACCCGGTGGTGGAGGGGCGCGCGGGTCCCCGCGAATTCGCGGGTGCCTGCTTCAGTCCCGACGGCGAGGTGCTCTTCTTCAACGTGCAGGGGTCAGCGACCGTGACGGGGACCAACGCGAGCGTGACCTACGCGATGTGGGGGCCCTGGGCGGACGGGCCGCTGTGAGCGCGCGTCGCTAACTTGCGACGCCACCCCCTGCCGATGCGCATCGCTCTCGCGTCTCCCCCGATTCCCACGTCGATCGCCGACGGGCTCGACCAGGTGCGTTCGTTCACGCTGGAGGCGGCGCGTCGCGGCGCGCGGATCGTCTGCTTTCCGGAGGCGTACCTGCCGGGGTTGCGTGGGCAGGACTTTGATGTTCCCCCGTGGTCCGCCGCGGATGAGGAGCGAGTCACCCGCGAGGTATGTGAGGTGGCCCGCGCGTCAGGGATCGCGATGATCGTCGGGATCGAGCATGTCACGCCGGCCGGCCGGCAGATCGCGGCGCTCGTGGTGGACGCCCACGGTGGCGTCCTGGGCCTGCAGACGAAGAACCAGCTCGACCCGAGTGAGGATGCGCCCTACATACCCGGAGATACGCGACGGGTGTTCGAGGTCGAGGGGCTGCGCTTCGGGATCGCGATCTGCCACGAGGGGTGGCGCTATCCGGAAACGGTGCGGTGGGCGGCCGTGCGCGGCGCGCACATCGTCTTTCATCCGCAGCTGACCGGGAGCGATCGCACGGGGCCGACGCTCGCCACCTGGGGTGACGTGGCGAACCCGTACTACGAGAAGGCGATGTTGATGCGGAGCCGCGAGAACACGATCTGGTTTGCCAGCGTCAATTACGGTGTGCGGTTCCAGGAGTCCGCGACGACGGTGATCAACCCGTCGGGTGAGCTGCACGTCCACCATCCCTATGGGGAGGCGGGCGTGCTGGTGGTCGATATCGACCTCGCGGCGGCCACCGGTCAGCTTGCGCGTCGTTATGCGCCGGAGCGCTACCGCGAGGAGTGATCGAGGCCAACCGGCACTGGGCCCGAATCAAGCCCCGGGGCGCGTGGGCAGAAGATCCAGGCGCCCCGGCGAAAGCCGGGGCCCAGTGTCGTTAGGGGATGTGGTGACCCGGTCGGCCGCCTAACGCGCGGCCAGTGCGCGCTGCAGCTCCGCCAGCGCCGCCTTCGCGTCCGACAGGACCTTGCGATGCGTGCCGGTCGGCGCCTGCAGCCCCCCGTGTCGCGCGCCGCTGCCGTTCCACGCACCGGGGAGGGCGGCGAGGGCCGCGACCGGACCGCGTGGGCGCCCGAACCCACCACCACCGCCGGGACCACGCCCCGCGGCGGCTGGCGCCATGCCGAGCTTCTGGACGAGCGGTGCATAACGAGCGGAATCTGCCGCGGAGGCGCCGCCAAGCTTCGCACGGAACTGCGCGATCCCCTCGGTCAACTTCGCCTGCACCTCCTGCGCCTCGAGCAGGAAGGCCTCACGCGCTTGGTGTTCGGCGACCGTGATCGTGGAGGTCGGGTCGCCGCGCACGGTGAAGGTCTGGCGACTCTTTGTGCCGTCCACATCCATGGTCACCGTGTACGTCCCGGGTGACACGTAGAATCCGCGCGGGCCGATGTTGTGCGCCGGGATCGGGAGCGCCTGGCGACCGGAGGTCCGGCCGCCCTGCATTCCCGGCGGGATCCCTTCCTCGCCCCCACCACCTCCACCGCCCGGGCCGCCGGCGGTCGGCGGGTATCGCAGGTCCCAGTTGATGCGGTGCGCGGTGCCGGCGGTCGTCGGGCCGGTGAGCTCCCGGATGACCCGGCCCGTCGCGTTGGTGACGGTGAACTTCACCGACTGCGCCGCCTGCCCCAGGTGATAGGTGAACATCGCGCCTTCCATCGGATTCTCGGCGGCATAAATGCCGTGTGCCGCCGTGGAGACATCGGCCCAGTAGTTGATGATCGTCGCCTGGCGCACGGGGAACAGGTGCGCGCCCCTGGCGGCAACGG
>JAEUJL010000297.1 GCA_016794835.1 Gemmatimonadota bacterium
TCCGCCGTCGAGAGCTGGAGCAGGTAGATGCGGTCGACGAAGCGGTGGTAACTCGCGCCCTCCGTGTCGACCGCCAGCGTTCGCACGCCGGCGAGCCCCGTGAGAAATCGCTCGGCGGCCTCCGGCACATCGAGGTAGGTGGCGCTGGAGGTGGCCGGGAGCTTGGAAGGAGTCACGAGGCGGGGCTGGATGACGGACGGCACCGTAACTTAGCCGTGTCCTCGTCCCGATCACACGCGCATGACGACCCTGCGATCGCAGTTCGAACGCGCCCTCGCGGGGCGCCGCCGGGCTCCCATCGGCGTGCGCCCGTCGCCCGTGGAGCGGTGGGTGATCGATGGGGTCACCGTGTGGGTCAAGCGCGACGACCTCAACACCGATCGGCTCGGCGGGAACAAGGCGCGTGCGCTGCAGTTTCTCCTGGGTGAGGTGCCCGCCGGGGCGAACCTGGTGACGGTGGGCGGCGAGGGCTCGACGCACGTGCTGGCCACGGCGACGCACGGCGCCGCACTGGGCATGGCCACCACCGCCCACCGCTGGCGCCACGAGATGAACCCGGTGGCCCACCGTGTCAGCGCGGCGATCTCGGCCCGGTGCACGGCAGCACCGATCGCCGCCTCACCCGCGATGGCCCTGATGGGAGCTGCGTGGCGCCGGGCGAGACACGGCGATCACTGGATCCCCTTTGGGGGGACCTCCCCACTGGGGATGCTCGGGCATGTGGAAGCCGCGCTCGAGTTGGCCGACCAGGTGGCCGCGGGCCAACTCCCGCCCCCCGCCCGGATCTATGTCGCACACGGGACCGGGGGAACGGCGGCCGGCCTCGCCCTGGGGCTCGCGCTCGCCGAGCTGCCGACGACGGTGGTGGCCGTGCGGTGCGGGCCATCGTTCGGCCATGAGGGCTGGTGGCTTGCCCGGCTGATCCGACGCGCGTCGCAGGCGGCCGGGCTGCCCGCGAGCGCGGGGCGCGCCGCCCACGTCGCGATCGATCATCAGGCCTATGCCGGCGCCTACGGGCGACCGCAACCCGACGCGGCCGCGCTCGCCGCCCGGGTGCACGCCGACCACGGCGTCCTACTCGACGACACGTACGCGGCGAAGGCATGTTACGCGGCGGCACGTGCGGGGACTCCCGATGGCCCTCCCCTGCTCTTCTGGCACACCTTCGACGCACGCTGGATGACATGATCGCCTGGATCGAAGGACGTGAAACCGGCTTCGACGACGAGGGGCAGGGCGATCCGGTGCTGTTCCTCCACGGGTTCCCGCTGCGCCGGTCGATCTGGACGGCGCAGGTCGCCGCGCTGTCCGACCGGGCCCGATGCATCGTCCCCGACCTTCGCGGATTCGGGGAATCGGCGCCGTTGTCGCCCTACAGCATGGACCGGTACGCGGACGATGTCGTCGAGCTGCTGGACCACCTGCAGGTGGAGCGTGCGGTGGTCTGCGGCCTGTCGATGGGGGGGTATGTCGCCTTTGCGTTGTGGCGCCGCCATGCCCACCGCGTGCGCGGCCTCGCGTTGCTGGGCACACGCGCCGGTGCGGATGCGGTCGCGGGGGCGCAGCGCCGCCGGGAACTGATGGCCATCGCCGCCGAGCGAGGGAGCGGCGGGATCGCCGACCAGATGATGCCCGGCATGCTCGGCAAGACGACGCGCGAACGGAACCCGAGCCTGGGCGACTCGGTGCACGCGATGCTCGAGTCGGCGCCGATCGCCGGGTCGATCGGCGCGCTACAGGCGATGCTCGATCGCCCGGACTCGACGCCCACGTTAGGCACGATCACCGTCCCCACGCTGATCGTCGTGGGGGACGAGGACGTGCTCACGCCGGTGGCCGAGTCCGAGGTCATGCACGCGGGCATTCGCGGCAGCCACCTGGAGGTCATCGCGGGGGCCGGGCACCTGGCCAACATCGAGCGCCCGGCCGCCGTGAACCATGTGCTGGGCGAGTTCCTTGCGTCGTTGCAGCTGACCTGAGGTCAGGCGGCGCGCAGGAGGTAGTCCGCGAGGTCGGTGAGGGAACGCGCGACGTGCTCGCCGCGGCTGGCGCCGTTTTCGCGGACGGCATCGAGCCGCACGGCGCGCATCCCGAAGGCGAGCGCGCCACCGACGTCCGTGCGCTCATTGTCGCCGACATGCAGTGCCTCGCCAGGGGCGATGCCTAACGCGCGCAGGGCGGCGTCGAAGATCTCGGGGCGCGGCTTGGCGTGGCCCACGTCCATCGAGTAGATCGTGGCGGCAAACGGCGACAGCAGTCCATCCTGCGCGAGGAGGGCGTCCTGGGCGCGCCCCGAAGCAAACCCGGTGTCCGAGATGACGGCGAGCTGGTAGCGCGTGGCGAGGCGGGCGATCGCCTCACGCGCTCCCGGCAGGAGCGGGGCCGGGACGTCCACGAGGGTCTGGTCGACGACCGCCGCGGCCGCCTCCATGGCCTCCTGCGTGACGGGGCGCTCGGTGCGGATCGCGTGGCACAGCCAGCGAATCCTATCGACCGTGTGATAGCCACGATGTTCATCGCGCCACCAGCGGTGGGCTTCCTGCGCCGAAGCGGTGTACAGCTCGTCGAACGCCTCTCGCGAGAGCGCGGAGCCGTGGTCGGTCACCAAATGCCAGAGCGCCTCCCGCCGGCGCGAAACGCGCTCGGGCTCGGAGGCGCCCAGGTAGATCGTGTCCCAGTAATCGAGCGTGATCGCGCGAAGCACGATG
>JAEUJL010000334.1 GCA_016794835.1 Gemmatimonadota bacterium
GTACCAGGGCGTTGCCACGGTCACGGTCAGCGCGGCGGCGTGCGGCGTCCAGCTGCCCTCCTCGTTGGCGGCCCGGATCTGCAGGTGGTACCGACCGCCACGCAGCGGGCCAAACGCCAGGGAGCGTCGTGCGCCTGCATCCAGCCACGCGTTGTTGATCCCTTCCATCCGGAACTGCACACGGACGCGACTGGGCTCCACGGCGTCCGTGACGGCGAAGGTGACCTCGAGCCGCTCGACCCCCGGGTCCAGCGCCAGGGCCCCGCGCAGCGGGACGGGTCGACCGTTTACCTGCACGTGCTCGATGTGGACCTGCGGGGGCACGGTGTCGGCATGCACCGCGGCGGGGTCGACGCGCACAGCGCCGAGGTACGACGGAAACCAGAGGTGTCCGTTCGCATCGCGGTGGATGGCGCCCTGGAAGTCGCCGTTGAACTCCGTGGTGGGGAGCCCGTCGCGGCGATCAAAGCTCCGCAGCTGCAGCGGGACCGCACGTCCATCCACGGCGGCCTCGAGTTCGCCGACCGCGACCCGGGTCAACCCGAAACTCGAGCTCAACCACAAGTGGCCGGTGGTATCCTCGGCGATCCCGAGGATCTCGCGATGCAGGCGTGGATCCAGGTGACCCAGCCCCACCACGCGATCCTTGCGCAGGACATAGAGCCCCGAGTCTGACGTCCCGATCCACACGTTCTCGCCCTGGGGGTAGAGGACGAGCACCTCCGGATCGGTGAGTCCCTCGGCGACGCCGTACGTGGTCCGGCGTCCTCGGTCGATGACCGTGAGCCCGGGGCGCCCGATCAGCAGGCGACCGGAGGCATCCTCCCGGATGTCGCGCGGATTCGACTCGGGGGCCCGCCCGAGCTCGGCGTCCACCCGGCGCGCCGGGCCTCCGTCGGAGCGATAGAGTCCGCTATCCGTGGAGAACCACATGCTGCCTTTCGCGTCGCGAAAGAGCCCGACGATGTCGCCCGCTGCGAGTTTGTAGCGGTCGGTGAGGTCGGTGACCCCGGATGGCGACACCTGGAGCACGCGACGCAGTTCGCGCGTGACGAAGAGGCCGCCGCCCGGCGCTGGCCAGGTCCCCGGCGACACCTGCCGGGGCGAGGGCGGCAGGACCTCGGTGTGCTGGCCGTCGCGAAATCGATAGACCGCCCCCGAGGCGGTTGCCGTCCAGAGATCCCCTTCGGGGCCCGGACGGATCGACCAGACAGATCGCGTGGGACGAAGATCCCCGTAGGTCGTAAAGGCACTGCGCTGGTAGCGCTCGAGGCCAGCGCCCGTGCCCGCCCACATCCGGCCGCGCGTATCGAGGTGGAAGGTCCACACCTGCTCGGTCGATCCGGGGTCTTCCTGGCGAAGCTGGTTCCCCTCCCAGGTCAGCACGCCATGGTTGGCCGACCCGAGCCAGAGCCGTCCGTCCGGGCTGGCGCCTAACGACCATACGGCACTGGGGATGCCGTTGCGCGTCGCGTCGATGTGCCGCGTGACGCGAGCTCCCGCGTCCGACATGCTGAGCTGCACCACGCCGCTGCGCGTGGCGGCCCAGAGCCCCCCCACCTCATCCGCGAGGATGTCGAGGACATCCGGGTCGTCCTTCCAGCCGAGGAGTGGCACGCGGCGGACCACGTCGCCCTCGACGCGCGCGAGGAGGCTGCGCCCCGCCACCCACACCCGCCCCGCGGTATCCCGGGCGAAGGCATACGCATACGCCGGCTCCGAGATGCGACGAAAGCGCTCGCCGTCGCCGCGGTACACCCCCGTGGAGGTGGCCACGAGGTAGGTGTCCCCATCCTCCAGCACCTTCCAGGTGTTGCGCAACGGGACCTGCGTGCTGTCGATGCGACGGAACGTGCCGTTGGCGTCCCGCACGGCGAGGCCGTGGTCCGTCGCCACCCAGAGCCTCCCCCGGCGGTCGACGGTGAGGCCGTTGATCCAGAACGAGGGCAGGACCGGGTACCGATCCGGGGCGAAGGTGGTGAAGTTCACCCCGTCGTAGCGAATCATCCCACGTCGCGTCCCTAACCACAGATAGCCATCTGGCGTCTGCGCAATCGCGTTGACCTGGGTTTCCGGCAGCCCCTGGTCCTGCTCGATGGCACGCCGGAACCAGTCACCGGCCGCCACGGGTTGGGCCGGTGCCAGGCGCACCATCCCGAAGGTGGTGACCGCCACGAGGAGGAGACGTGCGACGGAAGCCATGATCGCTTGTAATAGTATCGTCCCCACGACACGTTACGCCGCTTAGGATTCTCCCATCCCGTTGCTCGCGTCCCCGGACCGTCGCACATGTTGCTCGACCAGATCCGCGCCTTCCTGCGCAAGGACACCTCGGCCCCCGCCACCGCGACCACCGGCCCCGACCCGGTGCACGTGGCGGCGTGCACGCTGATGCTGGACATCGCCTGGGCCGACGGGGAGTTCACCGCGCCGGAGCGCGCCCATCTCGAGGGGGTGCTGGCCCGGCACTTCTCCCTGCCCGCCGAGGCCGGGCGCGAGCTGATCGCCCTGTGTGAACGCGAGCGCTTGCAGGCCGTGGACCACTTCCAGTTCACGCGGGTGTTGCGCGAGCAGTACGATGTGGGGCAGAAGATGGTGCTCGCCGAGATCATGTGGGGGCTCGTCCTCGCCGACGGAAAGGTGGCCGATCACGAGCACTACCTCAC
>JAEUJL010000353.1 GCA_016794835.1 Gemmatimonadota bacterium
AAGTGGAGCTGGTTGAGGAAGGCCTCGAGGATCTGGTCCTTCGTATAGTGACGCTCCATCTCCCGTGCCGCCTGCTGTTCCCGCAGCTTGCGACCGATCGAGCGGTCGGTCCGGTCGATGATGTCGGGGTGCATGTTCCCGACCAGGAGCTGCGTGATGGTGCTCGCGCCCCGTGGCCGCCCGCGCGCGGCGTCCTTGATGGCCGCGGCGACGCCGACGAGGTCGACCCCATCATGTTGGTAGAACCGCTGGTCCTCGACGGCAATGAAGGCCTGGGGGACATACTTCGGGAGCGACTTGAGCGAGACCACGGTGCGCCACTGGGCGCCGACCTCTCCGATGTAGGCCCCATCCCGGGCCAGGACGATCGACGACTGCGGTGGCGGCACGATGCGCCACGGCTCATTGGTGACCTGGGTCACCGGCGACTGCGCCCCCAGGGCGCCCGCGACGGCCACCGCGATCACCAGCACGCGACCGTATCGCCACGTGCCTAACGTGGATCGCCGTGAAGAGTCCTGTAACGAAATGGCAGTCATTGTATCACGCCGTGTCACGATCCGGGGCCATCGCCGGCGGGGCGAGACCGCGCAAGTCCTTGTACAGCAACCAGATATGGAGTTTACACCAGACGGACCCGGTTCGGTCCCGCGCTTGCCTTGCATGGAGGGCAGACCTCCAACCCGTCGCCGATGTCCGCCAGCACCGTCCGCGTTCCCCGCGTCGCGTTCTACTCCCATGATACCATGGGACTGGGCCATATGCGGCGCAACCTGCTCCTCGCGGGAGAAATCGCGGAGCTGACCCCCCACCCGTCAACGCTGCTCATCACGGGAACGAGGGAAGTCGCCCGCTTCACGCTGCCGCGCGGCGTTGACCTGCTGAGCCTGCCCGCCCTCTACAAGGATGCGTCCGCCAAGTACCACGCGCGCACGCTCAACGTGGCGCTCGACGAGATCATCGCCCTGCGCAGCGCGATCATCCAGGGCGCCATCGAGACCTTTGCGCCGGACGTCTTCATCGTGGACAACGTGCCCCGCGGGGCCCTGGGTGAACTGGAGCCCACGCTGCGCATGCTGCGACGCGGTGGCCGCACGCGCTGCGTCCTCGGGCTCCGTGACATCCTGGACGATCCCACGCATGTCCGCGCCGAGTGGAACCGGGCCGGCAACGTGGCCACGATCCGCCAGTACTACGATGCGGTCTGGGTGTACGGGGACGAGTCGGTGCTCGATGTCGCCGCGGAGTACGACCTGCCCGCCGACGTGCGACGCCGGATGCACTACACAGGATACCTCGACCAGCGGCGCCGCGCGGCGGCGCCGGCGACACCCGCCGCCGACACGCATGACGTCGTCTGCCTGCTCGGGGGCGGACAGGACGGGTTGCCGCTCGCGCGGGCCTTCCTGCAAGCCGAATTCCCCGCGCCGTGGCAGCCCCTGCTGGTCACCGGTCCGATGATGTCGCCCACCTCACGGGCCGAAGTGGCGCGCCTGGCCGCCCTCGCGCCGGACAAGCGCATCGTGGAGTTTGTCGACGATCCCGCTGCCCTGATGCGGAGTGCGCGGGCCGTCATCACCATGGGTGGCTACAACACGGTCTGCGACGTGCTCTCGCACGACGTCCGGGCGTTGGTGGTCCCCCGCGTGGTCCCGCGGACCGAGCAGCTGATCCGGGCCTCGCGACTCGCCGAACGCGGCCTGCTCGAGATGCTGCACCCGGACGCGCTGACCCCCGAGGCCCTGCGTGACTGGGTCTGCACCCCACCAGACATACGCACGCCGCGCCCCGTGCGGCTCCACGAAGGCCCCGCGATCGGCGCCCTGGTGCGTTCGCTCGTCCCCGCCGGCTCGGCCGAGGTGCGTCATGCGAGCTGAGTCGCCGAAGGTCGCCTATGTCGTGAAGCGCTATCCCCGCTTCTCGGAGACGTTCATCGTCAATGAGATCCTCGCCCACGAGGCCGCGGGGCTGGAGGTCGAGGTGTTCGCGCTCTATCCGCCAAACGACACCCACTTCCAGGATGCGATTGCCCGCGTCCGGGCACCGGTCACCTACCTCACCGCAGAAGGCCTGCGAGCCGCCGACCTGTGGGGCGCCATCCAGCAGGCGGGTGCCGACGTCCCGGGCTTGTGGTCGCGCCTGGAGCTCGCGCGCGGGAGCGAGGCACGCGCGGTCTACCAAGGGGCCCTGCTGGCGCGCGAGATCCGGCGCCGGGGGATCACCCACCTGCATGCCCACTTCGCGACGGTTGCCGCCGAGGTGGCGCGCCTCGCCGCAGGATGGGCCGGCGTCCCCTACACGGTCACAGCCCACGCCAAGGACATCTTCCACGAGAGCGTGACCGCCGTGGGACTGCGCCGCGTGCTGGGTGATGCCGCCCATGTCGTGACGGTGAGTGATCACAACGTCGAGTACCTGACGAGCGAGGTCGGGCTGGACGGGCGCGCCGTCCGTCGCATCTACAACGGGATCGACCTCGCGCGATTCGCCTGGCAGGCGCCCACCGCCGGCGGGCCGCCGCACATCATCTTCGTGGGGCGGTTCGTGGAGAAGAAGGGACTGCACGACCTGGTCGAGGCGTGCGCGCTGCTCCAGGGCCGCGGCGTCGACTTCCGCTGCACCCTGGTCGGGGGTGGACCCCTGGAGGGGGCGCTGCGGGACCTCGTCGAGGCGCGCGGCCTGCGCGACACGGTGCAGTTCGCCGGCCCGCGGCCACAGGCCGAGGTCATCGCGATGGTCGGGTCCGCCGCGGTGTTCGCGGCGCCCTGCCGCGTGGCGGACGACGGCGACCGCGACGGGCTCCCGACGGTCCTGCTGGAGGCGATGGCGTTAGGCACCCCCGTCGTCGCCACGGATGTGGTCGGCATTCCCGAGGTGGTTCGCCACGGGGACACCGGGTTGCTGGTCCCGGAACGCCAGCCGGAGGCGCTGGCCACCGCCCTCGCCCAGCTGCTCAGCACGCCCTCACTGCGGCTGCGACTCTCCACGGGAGCGCGGGCGCTGATGGAACAGTCGTTCGACGTCGTGGCGAATGCGGCCGCGCAGCGTGAGCTCTTCGCCGCGGCTCGCCCCTCCCGTCACCTGGCGAGGGCGTCCTGATGCGTATCGCCTATGTCTGCGCCGACGCCGGCATCCCGATCTACGGGTCCAAGGGCGCGTCCATCCATGTCCAGGGGGTGCTGCGCGCGATGCGGCGCGCCGGGCACGACGTCGTGGTCCTCGCGGCGCGCACCGGTGATGTCCCACCCGCCTGGGCGACCGACCTCGGCGTGACGATGCTGCCCCGCCTCGCGGGCGACGCACCGGATCCCGCCGCCGTGACGGCACACAACCAGGCCATGGCGGCGGCGCTCGCGCAGCTCGGCCCGGTGGACCTGGTGTACGAACGCTTGTCGCTGTGGAGCTTTGGGGCCATGGAGCACGCGCGCCAGGTGGGCATCCCCGGATGCCTGGAAGTGAACGCCCCGCTCGTGGACGAAGCGGTGACGCACCGCGGGTTGGCCGACCGCACGACTGCGGATCGGGCCGTCGCACGCGCCCTCGCCGCGGCCAGCCAGGTCATCGCCGTCTCGGAGGAGGTCGCCGCGTGGGCGAAGGCCAATCCGTGCACCACCGGTCCGGTCGTCGTGGAACCGAATGGCGTGGATCCCGCGCGCTTCACCGCACAGCGTCCGGCCGTCGGGGCCGCGTTCACCCTCGGGTTCATCGGGACCCTCAAGCCCTGGCACGGGCTCGACCAGCTCGCGGACACCTTTGCGCTGGTGAAGCGGCGCGTGCCCGACGCACGGCTGTTGATCGTTGGGGACGGCCCGGGGCGCGAGTCCCTGACCGCACGACTCGTGCGGCGCGAGGTGAGCGACGCGGTGACCTTCACGGGGGCGGTCCCCGCGGAACAGGTGGGCGCGCAGCTCGCGCGCATGCACGTCGCCCTCGCCCCGTATCCCGCCCGGGGGCCGTTCTACTTCTCCCCGCTCAAGGTGGTCGAGTGCCAGGCGGCCGGAGTGCCGGTTGTCGCGAGTGAGGTCGGGCAGCTGCGCAGCCTCATTCGCCATCGTGAGACGGGATGGCTGGTTCCGCCGGGCAGCGCGCGCGCCATGGCCCTGGCCTGCCTCGCCATCCACGCCGCACCGGCACAAGCCGCCACGATGGCGAACGTCGCGCGCGCCGAAGTCCTCGCCGAACGCTCCTGGGACGCCGTGGTGGACCGGATCCTCGCCCGGGCCAGCGCGCGGGGCGGTCGCGGGCCGGTCACGCGTGGCCCGCAACAGCTGGTGGCCATATGAGCACCGCTTCTCCCTGGCGCCGCCTGGCGCGTCACCTCGGACCCGACCTGGCTCGCGAGCGTCGCCCCATGATGCTGGCGATGGTCGCGCTGCTGGTGGAGGTGGCCCTCCGCGTGGCCGAGCCGTGGCCCGTGAAGGTGCTCATCGACCATGTGCTGGGGTCGGCAGCCCGTCCGGCGTGGCTCCCGGGCGCCCTCGACCCCTCGATGCTCGCCGCGCTCTGCGGCCTGGCCCTGCTGACCATCGTTGGCCTGCGTGCCGGCGCGGCGTACGTGGAGACGATCGCCCTCGCGCTGGCGGCGAACCGGGTGCTCACGCGGCTCCGCGGGGCGCTGTTCCATCGGCTGCAGCTCCTGCCGCTCACCTACCACCAGTCGTCGCGGGCGGGCGACCTGACGGTGCGCCTGACGAGTGACGTCGGCATGCTGCAGGACGTGACGCTGACCGCCGCGCTCCCGCTGCTCGCGGATGCCGGCATCCTCGTCGGCATGGTGTCGTTGATGGCGTGGCAGCAACCGCTGCTGACGTTGGTCGCGCTGGTCCCGATGCCGCTGTTCCTGTGGCGTTGGCGCGGGGCGCACCGGCGCATCCGCGACGCCGCGCGCATCCAGCGTCGCCGGGAAGGGGCGATGGCCGCGACGGCCAGCGAATCGCTGAGCGCGATCCGCACCGTGCAGGCCTTGTCGCTCACGGACGTGATTGGCGAGAGCTTCACCCGGGAGAACCAGCGGACGGCGTCCCAGGGGGTGAAGGCCAAGCGGCTGTCCGCCGGGCTGGAGCGTAGCGTCGACGTGGCGATCGCCCTGAGCACGGCACTCCTGTTGTGGTACGGCACGCGGCTGGTCCTGCGCCAGCAGATGACGGCGGGGGACCTGCTGGTCTTCGCCGCCTACCTGAAGACAGCGTTCAAGCCGCTGCAGTCCTTTGCGAAGTACACGAGCCGGCTGGGGAAGGCCTCCGCCGCGGCCGAGCGCGTGCTGGATGTCCTCGACCGCACGCCGGGCGTGGTGGATCCGCCGCATGCGATCGTGGCGCCGCCCTTGCGTGGCGACATCCACCTGGACGACCTGCACTTCGCCTACCACGCCGAGGCCCCGGTGCTGGCCGGGGTGAGCGCGCACATCCGCCCGGGGGAACTGGTGGCGATCGTGGGCGCCTCCGGTGCCGGCAAGTCGACGTTGGTCCACCTGTTGTTGCGGTTGTATCCCCCGAGTCGCGGCCGGATCATTGTGGATGGGCACGCGGTGGATACGCTGGCCCTGGCATCGTGGCGCAGCCAGGTGGGCGTGGTGCTCCAGGATACCGTGCTGTTTGCCGGCACGGTGCGCGACAACCTCACGTTAGGCACGGCCGGGCGGAGTGAGGCCCAGGTGCTGGCGGCCCTGCGCCTGGCCAACGCCGACGCCTTCGTGGCCGCCCTGCCCCAGGGGCTGGACACCGTCCTCGGCGAACGCGGGGCGACGTTGTCCAACGGGCAGCGGCAACGCCTGTCGATCGCGCGCGCCGTGTTGCGCGACCCGCCGGTGCTGGTGCTCGACGAGCCCACCGTGGGTCTCGACGAGGAGAATGAGGCCGCCGTCTGCGAGGCATTGCTGCGCCTCGCCCGGGGACGGACGACCTTCCTGGTCACGCATGCCCTGCACCTCGCGGCGCGCGCGGACCGGGTGCTCGTGCTCGGGTCGGGTCGCCTGGTGGAGGATGGCACGCCGGCCGACCTGCTGCGACGTGGTGGGGCGTTCGCGAGCTGGTATCGCGACCAGTCGGCGCGCACGAGTGGGGCCGTGGTGCCCCTGCCGGTGTCTCATGCCGGCTGACGCTGATCGCGCGCTCGCCGCCCGGGAGGACGCCCTCCCGGGGCTGGCGGACGTGCTGACTCCAACGCGGGACAGCGCCTGGTGGCGCCAGGTGTGTCCCGACGCGCCGGGCGACCCGGTGGTGAGCTACGTCAAGTACAAGCCCGGGCAGAGCTGCCTGGCCGGGGTCGTGGCGGGCAACGGTGCGCGCTACATCGTGAAAGCCTGGCGTCCGTCCGATCCCGCGATGGCGGGTTACGAGGTGGTCGACGCGGCACGCGCCATCACCGTGACGAGGTTCCCCCACGACGCGAAGGTCCGCGGCTCTCGGTGGCTGCACGACGAGGCGTCGCGTGATCGCGCGCACGAGCGGCTTGGCCTGCCCACCCCCGCAGAGTGCACCGTCGACCTGCTGGCTTGGAAGCCGGAGCGACGGGCGGTGTATCGCGTCTCGCAGGCGGGGACTCCCATCGCCCTCGTGAAGTGCCATACGGCAAGCGCCGCGCGCGCCGCGGAGGGGGTGACGGCGGCCCTGCAGGAGCTGCCGTTTCCCACGCCCCTCGTGCGGGGGAGCTCCGCGCGCCGCGGGGCCATTGCCTACCATTGGATTGCCGGGCACGCGCTCACGCACGACAGTGTGTCGCCGGACCAGTGCCGGAAGGCGGGGCAGCTGCTCGCCGCCTTGCACACGTCGAGCGGCCGGGCCCTCGGGGTCCGCGACGCCGGGGAGCGACACCAGCGGCTGCGCGACTCGGTCGCCGCACTCACGATGCTCCTGCCGGACGTGCACGCCGCCGCGCGCGATGCGCTGGCGGAGATCGAACGTCGGCGGCCGGCGGCCGGCCCGCCCGTCCCGACGCACGGCGACTTCTACGTGAAGCAGCTCCTGGACACCGGGGACGGCCTCGCCTGCCTGGACTTCGACGAGGCCGCGATGGGCGATGCGTCTGATGACCTCGCCGTGTTCGTTGCCCATATCGAGCGCGACGTCGCGCGGGGGAGCATCCTCGCCCACCGGGCGACGCAGATCGAGGATGCCCTCCTCGACGGGTACGGGCGGCACTGCGGGTCGCTGGATCTCGCCCTGGCGGAACACCTGCTCGGACTCGTGCACCATCCGTTCCGGCATCGCGCCGCGGATTGGGCGGGGGACACGCGCGCCCTGGTCGACCGGGTGCGTTTTCTTCTCGCGCGCGGCCGGGCCCCCGGCACGCCGTCGACGCGCGGGCAACGCGCCGTGGACGTCGCGGCCCCCCTGCTGGACCACGCACAGGCCACCGCCGCCGTGCGCGCCGGAGTGCCGGGATATCCCAACGCCGAAGTCACGAGCGTCCGGGTCGAGCGACACAAGGCGGGTCGGCGGACGCTGTTTTCCTTCGTGGTGCGCGCAACCGCTGGCGCACCAGAAGAGCGATGGCTGGCGAAGGCACGGGCCCGGGGGACGGACCATCGCACCGCCGCGCTCCAGCAATCACTGTGGGATGCCGGGTTGCACAGCGGCTCGTCACACGGCGTCTCGGTGCCGGCCCTGCTCGGCGTCCTCGAGGGACACCACGCGCTCGTGCAGCGCTGGGTGGGGGGCATTCCCCTGCCGGCCGCCCTCGCCGACGGCTGTGCGCCGGCGATCGCCGGCCGGCGCGTCGCACGCGCGCTCGAGGTGTTGCATGGCGCGGCGGTGCATGTTGCGCGTCGTTGGACCATCGACGACGAGCTCGGCATGCTCGAGGAGCGACTGACCGCCCTGGCGACGGCCCGCCCCTCGCTCGCCGCCGGGGTCGCGCGCCTGTGGCACCGCCTGGTGCCGCTGGCCGCCCCCCTGCGCACCCGCGCACGCCTCACCCTCGTGCACCGCGACTTCTACCACGACCAGTTGTTGTTCGATGGCGAGCGCACCTGGATCCTGGACCTCGATTGCGCCGCCCGGGGTGACCCGGCGATGGATGTGGGGAACTTCGCGGCCCACCTGGTCGAGGGCGCGTGGCGCGGGGAATACCCCGGTGCGCACGCCGCCGCGGTCATCCAGTCCCTGCTGGACGACTACACGCGGGATGCTGCCCAGGGAGCGCGCGACGCCGTGGCCCGCTGGACCGCGCTGTCGCTCGCCCGGCTGCTTGAGATCGCGCTGCACCACGACGCCCGCCGCGCGAGCGTGCCGGAGTTGCTGGACCGACTGCTGCACTGGCTCCCCGCGCGTGCGCGCGGCGTGAGCCTCACCCCACCGGCGCTGCTGGCCCTGGAGGTTGCCTGATGAAGCTGCTCACCATTCCCGCGTTGTGTGTCGCTGTCGTGTGCGGGGCCCAGGACCGGGGCGTCGTCGCACGTCCCACCGCCCCGGCACGCCCGACGGATAGCCTGCGCGCGCCCACGCCGTCGCGCGCGGACGCCCCCAGGTTCCATCACCTGCAGGTGCAGTCGTTCGTCCTGTCACGACTGGATGACAACGTGAACCGCGACACCCTTCGTGTATCCTCGGTCGGGGTGATCTCCGGGCTGGGCGCGCAGTTCACGAGCGGGCCCGTGCGTCCCTGGCTCGTGGCGGAGTATGACGCGGCGTTCCATCGCTACACCGCCACGACGCGATTCAACCGGGTCTCGCAGCGCGGCCGCCTCACCCTGGGGGGCCGCCTGACGCGGTGGTGGACGCTCGAGGTGGTTTCCGAGGGATCGCTCAAGGGATCGTTCGAGGATCGCGACGTGAGCGACCAGGTCACGGTGCAACCGCGCACCGAGTTCAAGCTCGGCAATGCCCGACGCATCCGTTTCACGGCGTCGCAGCGCTGGCGTCGGTATCCGGAGAGCCCGGACCAGGATGCCATCAACCAATACGCCGCCGCCGAGTTTCGGCATCGCCTGCCGGATGGTGCATCGTGGGAGAGCGAGTTCCGCGTGGAGCGCAACCAGGCCCAGGTGACCCGCTTCGACTATCGCCGGACGACCTGGAACTCGACGTACACGACGCCGCTCTGGCGGGGGGCCACCCTCGAGGTCGAGATGCAGTACCGCCTCCAGGCCTATGCGAATCGGCTGGTCGAGATCGAGGACGAGGACGTCTTGCGGCGTGACCATCGCCTGCAGCCGGCGGCGGCGTTCAGCTGGCTGATGGGACCCGTGCAGTTGGAGCTCAGCTACGAGCCGGAGTGGCGTCGGTCGAACGACCCCACGCGGAACATCGACCAGCACGTCCTGCTCATGGGGCTTCGGCACCACTGGTAGCTGCGGTTGCTGGTGAGGGTGGGGGACGCCAGCTTTCGCGCATGTCTCGCACCCTCGTCCTCGCCACCGCGCAACTGCACCCCAAAAAGGGGGACTACGCCGGCAACGTGCGGCGCCTGGGCGCCCTGGTCGCCGAGCTGGGCGCGGCCACCCCGCGACCGCAGGTGGTGCATTTCCCCGAGACGGTCCTCTCCGGCTATTTCGTCGAGGGAGGGGTGCGGGAGGTGGCCGTGACGGCGGGTCAGCTCGCACGCGACGTGGACACGGCCGTCCGGGAGGCGGCCCCGCACGGCACGCACCCCATCGACGTGGTGCTCGGCTTTTACGAGCGGTGGCGCGAGACCCTGCACAACAGCGCGGCCTACCTGCGCATCGGCGAAGGCGCCCCGCGGGTGCTCCACGTGCACCGGAAGGCGTTCCTCCCGACCTACGGCCTGTTCGATGAGGAACGCTTCGTCGAGCGTGGGCACGACGTGCGGGCGTTTGACACGCCGTGGGGCCGCGCCGCGATGCTCATCTGCGAGGATGCGTGGCACTCGCTCTCCGCCACCATCGCCGCCCTGGGCGACGCGGAGGTGATCTTCGTCTCGGCGGCCACACCGGCGCGCGGCGCACATCCGCGGCAGGATGAAACGCCGGGGCCGGCGAGCGTGTCGCGGTGGGAGCGGCTGGTCCGCGAGATGGCGGAGGAGCACGGGGTGTTCGTCTCGCTGTCCAACCTGGTGGGGAGCGAGGGCGGCAAGGTGTTCGCCGGGGCATCGTGCGTCTTCGGGCCGCATGGGGACGTGCGCGCGCGCGCGCCCTCGTGGGAAGAGGCAGTGGTGGTGACGACGCTCGGGCTTGGGGATATCGGGCGGGCGCGGGCGGACACGCCGTTGCTGGCCGACCTGCGGACCGCGCTGCCGCACCTGCGGAAGAGCCTGGAGCTGGCCGAAGGGCGTTCGACGGCGGGTCGGGGTGGCGAGGGTTCGGAGGCCAGCGAGGGCGCGGCGTTTGATGAGGCGCCGGCACCGCGGGGCGGCAGCGCCGCGACCGTTGGGGGGCCCCCCCCCCGATTTCAAGATACGGCCGACGGCTCGACCGACCGCAAGCAATCCATCCCCGTCCCTATCATTGCATCCCCAGCGCCCACACCGGCCATTCCCTCGCTGGCCATCGACGCCCCGCTGGTCGAACGCTGGCTCGTGCGCTTCCTCGCCGACGAACTCTCCCGGCGCGGGATGCAGCGGGTCGTCGTCGGGCTCTCCGGCGGCGTGGACTCCGCCGTCACCGCCACCCTCGCGGCCCGCGCCCTCGGGCCGGCGCAGGTCCTCGCCGTGCGCATGCCCTACCGCACGTCGAGCCCCGACTCCCTCGCCCACGCCCAGCTCGTCATCGACCAGCTCGGGATCCCGGCCATCACCCTCGACATCACGGCCGCCGTCGACGGCTACCTCGCCCTGGCCCCCGGGGCGTCGCCCGCACGGGCCGGGAACGTGATGGCCCGCACGCGCATGATCGCCCTGTTCGACCAGTCGGCCGCGTGCGGCGGGATCCCGTTAGGCACCGGCAACAAGAGCGAGCGCCTGCTAGGCTACTTCACCTGGCACGCCGACGACTCCCCCCCGGTCAACCCGTTAGGCGACCTCTTCAAGACCCAGGTCTGGGCCCTCGCCCGTCACCTCGGCGTCCCGGAGGTCATCATCAGCAAGCCGGCCTCCGCCGATCTCGTCTCCGGCCAGACCGATGAGGGAGACTTCGGCATCAGCTACGCGCGCGCGGATGCCATCCTCAATGCCCTCACCAGCGGCTACGCCGCCGCGGACCTCGCCGGCCTGGGCTTCGCCGCCGAGGAGGTGGAGTTGGTCCGGCGGCGCCTCGACGGCACGCACTGGAAGCGGCGGTTGCCCGCCGTGGCGATGCTCAGCCAGTCGGCGATCGGCGAATCGTACCTCCGACCGGTGGACTACTGATCGTGAGCTACACGCTCAAGCTCAAGGACATCGTCATCGGGTGGTGTGACTTCGCCACGCGGGACGAGGCCACACGCATCGCGCGGGGTCCCTTTCGGCCAGGATTAGGCTTTGAGCTGGTCGAGCCGATCTTCCTGCTGCGACCGACCGATCCCCACGCCCCGGACGCCTTGGATCGCGAGATGCGCTATCGCCGCGCCCGCAATACCCTGGCCCTCTCGCTCCACTCGGCCGATGGGACCGAGGTGGATACCGCACGCATCGACATCGTGCGCGATGAAGAGAGCGAGACCGAACTGGCCCTCGAGGTGTCCGTGGTGGACCGGGGGTTCTGGCGCACGCGTTGAGCCGGGAGCCGTGGTTCGCACCGTCCTGACGTCCTGCTTTCCCTGACGCACCCTCGGACGTTGCCCGTCGCCGGGTTGACGAGAGCACTCGCACCTTGCCGCCATCGCTGCGGCCGCGGTGAATCGCACCGCCGGTGCGAGCAGCGAGCCCAAGGCCATCGACATGTCGCGCGTCAACGCGCCCGCCGTATCACCGACAGCACGGCCCTCGCGCCTCTCGGCGTGGATCGCCCTCCAGGAGCTGCCGAAACACCTCGCCAACCTCCTGCCGTTTGCGCTCGGCACCATCCTCGCCTGGTGGCAAGCCGGCGCGATTGACTGGCGGATCGTCGCGGTTGCCACGGTGGGACTCTTCTTCCTCACCGACGGCACCTACATCTCGAATGAGTATTTCGACTACGACAACGACAAGGCGAACCTCGATCGCATCGGCGGGGCGGACGCCGTGGGCATCACGACGACGGGCGGCACCCGGGTCCTGGTCAAGGGACTGATCCCGCGACACCACGCGCTGGTGGCGTCCGTGGTGTGCTTCATCGCCGCGATCCCCTTTGGGCTCTGGTTGCAGCTGGGCTTGCACACCGGACCCTTGACCATCCCGCTGGGTGCCCTCGGCATCTTCATCGGGTGGTTCTACTCGGCGCCACCGATTCGCGCCGCGTATCGCGGGCTTGGCGAGCTCTTCATCGCCGCCGGGCAGGGCCTGGTCATCTTCGCGGCGTACTATGTGCAGCTGGGGTTCAGCTGGATGCCGCTCGTGGTCTCCCTGCCATGGTTCATCGCGCTCCCCGCCCTCAAGATGCTGCGCGAGTTCCCCGACTTTGACGCGGACGCTGCCACGGGCAAGCGCGGGCTGACGCAGCGGCTCGGCCGCGAGCGCGCGGCCACGGTGTACAGCATCCTGGTGGGGCTGGCCCTGCTGTCGTTCGTGCCGGGGGCGCTGTGGACGCGATCGTGGACCTACGTGATCACACTCCTGCCGATCGTGCTCCTCGGACGGAGCGCGGTGGTCATGGCG
>JAEUJL010000362.1 GCA_016794835.1 Gemmatimonadota bacterium
CATCTCGTCGGCGATCGCCCTGCTGGAGTCGCTCGTGGTCGCGGCGATGGAAGACGGGTTGCGCTCCGACCAGGTCGCACTCGTCGGCTTCTCCCAGGGGGCGTGCCTCACGCTGGAGTTTGTCGCCCGGCACCCGCGGCGCTACGCCGCCGTCATCGGGTACAGTGGGGGGCTGATCGGCCCGCCGGGTACGCCACGAGCGTATCCGGGATCACTGGATGGGACACCGGTCTTCCTGGGATGCAGCGACGTCGACTCGCATATCCCGGCCGAGCGGGTTCGCGAGACGGCTGAGGTCCTCACACGGATGGGCGCGCAGGTGGACATGCGCCTCTACCCGGGGATGCCGCACACGGTGAACGACGAGGAGATTGCGGTGGGGCGCGACCTGTTGGGGTAAGAGCAAGAAGCGCGAGGCACGGGCGGCACGAGCAGCCCGTGCAGCACGCGTTTCTACGCTTCTCATGCCGCTCAGGACTCGTGCTGCTCGTGCTGCATCAGTTGAAACGGGCAACCGCCACAGCGCGGCACGGGCAGTGCGAGCAGCCCGCGCCGCACGGGGGAGCCGCTACTTCCCGAATGGCGTCCGGTTCATCCCCACGCGCCCGTTGCTGATCACCACCAGCACGTCGGACAGCGCCTTGATGTCGCCGAGCGGGTTGCCTTCCACGAGGATCAGGTCCGCCTCGTAGCCTTCCTTCAGCTGCCCCACGCGATCTCCGAGCTGCAGCAACTCCGCGGCACTCGTCGTGGCGGTGCGCAGCGCCTCGAGCGGGGTGAGGCCGGCCTCGACGAAGAGCGCCACCTCGGCGTAGATGCGGTTGACGCTGGACGTCCCGTAATCCGTATCCGCGCCGGTCGCGAGCTTCACCCCCATCTGGTGCGCCTTGCGCACCGCGGCCGCGACGATCGGCGTCATGTTGCGCCCGCGGAGGGTCAGCACCGGGTCGTCGTAGTCCCCGCCGGGGGTGGCGAGGTCGAGGATGGTGATCCACGTCGGGACCAGCCAGGTGCCGCGCTCCTTCATGAGGCGCAGCGTGGAATCGGACAGGTAGGTCCCGTGCTCGATGCTGCGCACCCCGGCCTTCACTGCGGCGTACGCCCCCTCATCGCCGTGCGCATGGGCCATCACCGGCAGGCCGTGTTTGGTGGCCTCGTCCACGATCCAGGCGAGCTGTTGCTCGGTGTAGGTCTGCTTGCGCGGGTCCGTGTCCGGCAGGCCGGCGCGCTCGGTGCCGCGGGTCTTGATGGCATTCACCCCGCGGCGCGCGTTCACGCGCACCAGCGCGCGCAGTGCCGCCTCCGTGGTCACGCCCCCCGCGAGTGCGGGGAGCGCCGTATCGGCCAGGATCGTCTCGCCAAGGTTCGGGGTGACGAACACCCCGGCGGCGACCACATCCGGTCCCGGGATCGTCCCGCGGCGGCTCGCCTCCCGCAGGGCGACGTCCTGGTAGGCCGACACACTCGCACTCCGGATCGTCGTGACGCCGGACTCGAGGGCCCGTTTGGCCGCCGCGAGGGAGGCGACGTGTGTGTGCACGTCGATGAGGCCGGGGAGGAGGTAGCGTCCTCGCGCATCAATGAGCTGGGCGCCCGCGGGTGGCGTCACCGGACCGGTGGCGATCCGCGTGATGCGACCGTTCTCGACGACCACCGTTGCGTTCGTCGCAAACGCCCCCCGGACGCCGTCGACGAGGTGGGCATTGGTGATCACCAGTGGGGGCTGCGCCGCAACCGAGGTGGCGGCGCCGAGGACGAAGAGGAGCGGGCGGATGACGAGCGAGCGCATGGGGAGTCTTTCCGGGTGGCGTCCAGCTCCGGTAGCTTGACACCCTGACCGCCTTCCCAGAAGGTCCCCGGACATGCGAATTGCTCGATCCTGCGCGATCGTCACGGCCTGCCTCGTCCTTGCGTCCGCCTGTGGTGGCAACGATTCGGACGCGCCCACCCCCCCGGCCGGGGCGGCACTTGGAACGTTCGACCGGATCCAGGGCCAGATCCTGGCCACGACCTGCACCGCGGGGTGCCATACCCAGGGCAGCGCCTTTGCCCAGTCGTCCGGACTCGTGCTGGACCGGGCGGTGGCCTACGCGAACCTGGTGGGCGCCGTGCCACGGAACGCGGCGGCGAAGGCGGACGGCCTGCACCGGGTCAAGGCGTTCCGCGCGGACTCCAGCCTGCTCTACCACAAGCTGGTGATTGCCGACGGGCACCATTCACCGGCGTACGGGTCGCCGATGCCGTTAGGCGGGCAGGTGATCACCAACGGCGAGCTCGAGTTCATCCGACGGTGGATCGAGGCCGGGGCTCCCGAGCGGGGCAACGTGGTGGACACGATGGTGCTGGCCGACCGGGCGCGCCCGGTGGCCACCCCATTCACCCCCCTCGCCCCGCCGCCGCAGGGGGTGCAGCTGAAGATCGAGCCGTTCAGCGTGAGCCCCAACTTCGAGCGCGAGCTGTTCGTCTACCGCCGGGTGAACAACGCCAGCGACCTGTTCGTGGATCGCATCGAGACCCGCATGCGGACCAACTCGCACCACCTGCTGCTGTACACCTTTGAGAACATCCCCCCGCTGATCCGTCCGTCGTTTGACGTGCTGCGGGACATCCGGCACCCGGACGGCACGCTGAACCTGCTGAACATGCTGCCGATGGGGTTCCATGTCTTCTTTGCCGGGACGCAGACCCCCACCTCCGACTATCGCTTTCCGGCGGGGGTGGCGCTGCGCGTCCCGGCCCAGGGGACGCTCGACCTCAACTCGCACTACGTGAACCGGACGACCGCCCCGCTCACCGGCGAGGCCTACATCAACCTGCACACGGTGCCCGCGGCGTCGGTGCAGCGGGTGGCCCGGACCCTCAACCTGGGGAACACCGACCTGACCCTCCCGCCGGGCACGCGCACCACGGTGAGCAAGACGTTCCGCGTGAGCGACAGCACGATGACCATCTTCATGCTCACGTCGCACATGCACGAGCGCGGGGAACGCTTTGTCGTGAAGGTGACCGGGGGGCCGCGGGACGGCGAGGTGGTCTACACCACCACCGACTGGGCCCACCCGGACATCATCAACTACGCGCAGCCGATCGTGCTCCGGCGGGGCGAAGGCCTCACCTCGGAGATCACCTACAACAACACGACCACGCGCACCATCCGCTTTGGCCTCACCAGCGCCGACGAGATGGGGATCATCTTCGGGTACTACTACTGAG
>JAEUJL010000398.1 GCA_016794835.1 Gemmatimonadota bacterium
ACGAGCGCCCAGTCGAAGCGAAAGGCATCCAGCACGACGCCGGTCTGGGCCCGCACGATGACCGCGGCGGCGCCGATGATCGCGCCATAGACGAGGAAGCCGACGAGCGTACCGAACGCGGTGATCGTCGCCGACTCGAGGACGATGGCCGAGAAGACGGTCGAGCGACGGGCGCCGAGGGAGCGGAGGATCGCAAACTCGCGCCGGCGCTCGTTCATGGTGTTGTAGATCGAGGCCAGGATCGAGCCGGCCGCCACGACCACCACGAGGTAGGCCACCATCGCGAGGACGTTGTTCATCCAGCCGATCTTGCCGAAGAGGTCAGCCATCACGCGGCCAATGGGCCAGGCGAGGGTGGCCGACTTGCCCTGCCGGTTGATGGTCTGGTCCAGGTAGATCCCGGCGGTCGGGTCCTTCAGCTTGAGCATCACGGCGGAGACCTCGCGATGCTCGGGGGCGATCGCCGAGTCCGCTTGCGGCTTGTAGTTGCGCCCGGTGCCGCGCAACACGTGGCCACTCATGCGGTAGAGCCCTTCCAGGGGGATCCAGACGACGCGGTCCGACGGCGAATTGGATGGCGCGAGGACGCCAACCACGGTGTAGGTGTCGTCGTGCGCCTTGGTCGGGTCGTTGGTGAGGCCGTGGTAGGGGGTGAAGGTGCTGCCGACCTTCAGCCCGGTCTTCTGCGCGACAAACGATCCGATGACGGCCTCCTTCGCGGTCTCGGCGAAGATCTTCCCGCCCTCCGACACGGCGAGCTTGCGCCCGGCCGAGTACTCGAACTTCGTGAACAACTCGGGGGTCGTGCCGACCACGCGATACCCTTCGTAGTTGTCGCCCACCGCGTACGGGATGGCCAGCTCAACGCCCGGGTCGTTCCGGATGGCGTCATACATCGTGTAGGGCAGGTTCCCCGGGGAGGTCTCCAGGTGGAACACGGTGTTGAGCACCAGCTGCAGCTGGCTGCCCCGGGCGCCGAGGACGGCGTCAAACCCGACCGGGCCGCCGGTGAAGGCCTGGTAGGTCTGCTCCTTGATCGAGAAGACGGCCATGACCAGGCCGCTGGCGAGGCCGACCGAGAGCAGGGTCACGGCCGTGGAGAGGGCATGCTGCCGCATGGAGCGCAGCACGATGCGCATGATGCCGCGTCGCATCAGCGGGTCCCCCCGACCGCCGCGACGTCGCGCGCGGCGCGATTGAGCTGGGAGAGGTCGTCGCAGCGCTCGAACTGCTCGAGGATCTGCGGGTCATGGCTGACGAGCAGCAGGGCGGCGCTGTGCTCCCGGCAGACGGCGCGCATGAGCTCCAGCGCTTCCATGGCGTGGCGCCGATCGAGGTTGCCGGTGGGTTCATCGGCCAGGACCAGCTTGGGCTTGTTGGCGAGGGCGCGGGCGACCGCGACGCGCTGCTGCTGTCCCACGGAGAGCTGGCGCGGGCGATAGGTGATCCGGTGGCCGAGGCCGACGCGATCGAGCAGCTCACGCGCATACCGTGCGTCGATCCCGCGCCCGAACATCATGCCGAGTTCGACGTTCTCGAGGGCGGTATAGCCGTGCAGCAGGTTGAAGGTCTGGAAGACGTAGCCCATGCACTCGGCGCGGAGGGCATCGCGACGGGGCTCCGAGAGGGCCGTCATCTCGCGCCCGTCCACATGGATGTGGCCCTTGTCGGCCTGGAGGATGCCGGCGATGAGGTTGAGGAAGGTGGTCTTGCCGGAGCCGGAGGGCCCGCGAAGCCCGACCTGCTCACCGGGCTGCACCGAGAAGGCGGGGACATCGATGATCATGCTTCGCTCACCCTCGGGTGAGACAAAGCTCTTCTCGAGGTCGCGAACGTCGAGGACCGTCATGAAATCCG
>JAEUJL010000400.1 GCA_016794835.1 Gemmatimonadota bacterium
GTATCCGTACACAGGGAGGAGTGAAATGTACCAGGCACCAACGTTGGAGCGGTTCGGGAGCTTCCGGGAGCTGACGCTCCAGCGCAGCACCAAGCGCGTCATCGGAGACGACCTGATTCCGGGCATCGGCTTGGATTGCGATGCGAACGCACCGGTCGGCGATCCCAAGGCTTGCATTCGTTCCTAAGTGCAAGTGCCGCAAGTAGTTGAGGGGTCCACCGCTTGGTGGACCCTTCTGCGTTATCGGGGTGACATTTCCGGCACCCGTCACGTTACCAGCGTGCTGTGGAGTCGTCACACAATCCGGGCCGCCTATCCACCCTCCGGGTGCACCGGCCGGAGATGCGACCGAGTCTACCAGCCGGTCGTGATCGACGTCACATTGTCCGCTCCGGCGTCAACAGAGCGTTGCGGTCTGGCATCACCACCTTGAGCGGCTTTCCCTGATTTGCCGAAATACGTCGCCTTTGGGGGTCTCCTGTCTTCCGAGCTCGGCTTTGACGAGCTCCCGGTGGCCGACATCGGGGGGGAGCCGGACTGGAGCCTGCGGATCAGCTCGGTTGCCCCACCTGGGTCGTCCGGGCAGCCGCTTGGCGAGGACACCGTGTATGGAGCGGTCAAGGTTCGGTCGCTGACCTCCGGGGAGGGGGTCCGGCTGGCCTACGATGACACCGGGACCTTTGACGTTGCCGGGGATGGCCGGTCGATCACCTGGTACCCGCCCGAGGGGCCGCGACCCGAGGAGGCGGTCCGCGCCGACGTCATTGGGCGGGTGTTGGCCATCGCGATGCATATGCAGGGCGTGTTTACCCTGCACGCGAGCGCCGTGGCCCCGCGACCGGGGGTTGGCATCGCCCTCCTCGCGCCGAAGGGGTTTGGCAAGTCGACCCTCGCGGCCGCCCTGCTCCGGGGCGGGGCCCGGCTCCTCTCGGACGACGCCGCCCCGGTTCGTGTGCCGGCTGAGGGGCCGGCCCTGCTGTCTCCCGGCATTCACCAGGTGCGGTTGTGGGGCGACAGTGCGGAGCGTGTTGGCCTGGGGGCGACCTCGGCCGAGGGACGCAAGGTGGTCGTCACCACGTTCGACGAGGAGCAGGTCACGCGCGCGCCTGTCGCGTTCGATGCGGCCTATGTCCTGCGGCCGACGGCCCCGGACCCCGGGGCGCCGCCGGTCGAGCGTATTCGCCTGGGCGAGATCGATGGGGCGATGGCCCTCGTGGAGCAGGCGAAGGTGGGGGCACTCCTCGGAGGGCGCGAAGGCCCGGCGTTCTTCGAGATGGCGATGTCGGTCGCGCGACGTGTCCCGGTGTACGCCCTGGCGGTTATGCGCGACCTGTCACGTCTCGATGACGTCGCGCAGACCGTGTTGGGGTGGCATGGATACCCTCCCCATGCGTGACCTGCTTGTGGTGGAGGGGGTCACGAAATCCTTCGTGAAGCGACGCAGTTGGTCGGAGGTGGTCCGGCGGCCCTTTCACGCAGAGCATGTGGCCGCACTACGGGAGGTGTCGGTGAGCGTGCGTGAGGGGGAGTTCTTCGGGCTGCTGGGCGCCAACGGTGCCGGCAAGACGACCCTCATGAAGGTGATCGCGACCCTGATGCTTCCGGATGCCGGGCGTGTGTCCGTCGACGGCGCGGACGCGGTCCGCGATCCGGTGGCTGTTCGTGGCTCGGTCGCGCTGTCCCTCGCCAGCGAGCGGGGGTTGTATTGGCGCCTGAATGCGCGCGAGAACCTTCGGGTGTTTGCCGTGCTTTCCGGCGTGCCGGACGGCGAGGTCTCGACGCGGATCGAGGAGGCCCTGGGGGCCGTGGGCCTTGCCGACACGGGGCTGCGCATGGTGAGCGAGTTCTCGAGCGGGATGGTGCAGCGCCTGTTGATCGCGCGCGCCCTGCTCGCCCGGCCCCGCGTGCTGTTGCTGGACGAGCCGACGCGAAGCCTCGACCCGATCACGGCGCGTGACTTTCGCGCCTTCCTCCGGCGCGAGCTGACCAATCGAGGCTGTGCGGTGCTGCTGGCGACGCACAACGCCGACGAGGCCTTTGACCTGTGCGACCGTGTGGCGGTGCTGGAGCGCGGACGGGTGCTGGCCACGGGGCGCGCGCACGACCTGGTTGCGGCCATTCATGGACGGCGCTTCGCCGTGGAGACGACCCCCGAAGGGGAGGGCTTTCTCCTCGGATTGGTGGGTCGTGGCCTGGTGCTCGCGGTGGCCCGTCGCGACCTGCCGGGGGCGCCACCACCCGGGGGGTGGACGCGTGTGGTGGTCTCGGTGGCCGGGGAGGACATCGCCGCGGCTGGTGCGTCGCTGGTGGCGGCGCTGGTCGGGGCCGGCCACGCGGTCGCCAGTTGTGCGCCGGAGGGGACGTCGCTGGCGGACCTGATCCAGGCGGTCGTGGCCAACGCCGACGCGGGGGTGCGGACGTGAGGCGGACCGTGTGGGCCCTGGTGCGCGCCTCCTGGTTGACGGCGACTAGTTACCGTCTGCAGACCGTGATGACGGTGCTCACGTTGTGGGTGACCGTGGTGCCGGTGTACTTCCTTGCCACCGCCCTTCAGCCGACCATGGCTGCCGCGATCCAGGACGAAGGGCGGTCGTACTTCCCGTTCATGTTGACCGGGGTCATTGCTATTTCGCTGGTCAGCGTCTGTGTCACGGCGGTGCCGTCGGCCGTGCAATCCGGGATTGGCAGCGGCTTCCTGGAGTCCCTGCTGGCGACGCGCGCCCCGCGCTCGGCGCTCGTGGTCGGGTTGGGCGCGTACCCGATTGCCTGGGGGGTGCTCCGGGCGGTGCTCATGCTGGCGGCCGGGGTCGCGTTAGGCGCGCGATGGCACCTGGCGGGGATCCCGCTCGCCGCCGCGATCGCGGTGCTCGTGGTGGTGGTCCACTGGGCGATCGGCCTGGTGGCGGCGGCCATGATTGTGGCCTGGCGCACGGCGGGTCCCCTGACGACCGCGGTGGTCGTCGCCTCGACCCTGCTGGGTGGCGCGTATTATCCCACGCAAGTCATCCCGTCGTGGATCCAGCGCCTGTCGGCCATCGTGCCGTTGCAGTACGGGCTCCGGGCGTTCCGGCAAGTGCTCTTTGGTGGTGCGAACCTTGCGGACGTCTCGGGCGACGTGGGGGCCCTGTTGGCTTTCGCCGTCGCGTTTACGGCGATAGGCTATGGGGCCTTGCTCCTCTCGCTCCAGTACGCTCGCCGCCGTGGCTCGCTCAGCCACTTCTGATCCCCTGTCTTTCGCCGACGTGCTCCGTCCGTCTCTTCCGTGCCGCTGAAACCAGAGCTTCGACCGCTGCTCCCCCGGGAGGTTCAGGTCCTGCTGTTGACGGCGGGAGGGAGCGGGAACGACGAGGCACTGCGTCGGCTGCTTGGCGGCGACGTGGACTGGGCGGAGCTGCTCGTGGCGCTGGAGTGGGAACGCGCGGTGCCTGTGGCGTGGTGGCGGCTCAAGCAACTGGGGGCGAGCGCCACGTCCCCCGGGGGGGCCGCCCTCGAACGGCTGAGCCGCGTGACCGAGTTTCGGGCGCTGGCCCTCGAGGACCGGCTTCGGCGGACCCTGGCTGGGCTGCAGGAGGCCGGGATCCCGTCCATCCTGCTGAAGGGGGCGGGGCTCGCGCTGACCGTGTACCCGTCGTTTACGCAGCGCCCCATGGGAGATATCGATCTCCTGGTTTCCCCGCACCATGCGCGGCGGGCCTGGGACCTGGCGTTGGCGCAGGGGTGGGTGTGGGACGACTATACCTATCCCGAGGGACACTACCAGGCGCACCATCACCTGCCGCCGTTATTCGACGGGGCGCGGACCGGGGCGCGGCTGGAGCTGCATACGGCGCTGAGCCTGAACAGCCACCCGTTCGCCATGACGTTCGAGGAGGCCCAGGCGGTCTCCAAGGAGATCCCGGGATGGGATGATGGCCGGACGCGGACCCTGGACGCGGAAACGACCCTCATCCACATCGCGGTGCACTTCGCGTGGGCGCACCTGGCGTCCTTCGGGATCTGGCGGCTGGCCCGGGATGTCGACGCCCTGGCGCGCGCCGGGCTGGATTGGGATCGGGCCGGGGAGATCGCGCGGCGGTACCGGGCGGAGCCGGCCTTGTATTGGAGCCTGCGCTTGTGCTCCGCCTTGAGCGGGGTCGACGTGGCGCCCCCGGGGATGCTGGAGACGCTGGCCCCGCGTCGGTCGCAGTGGCTGCTGGCTGTCCTGGAGCGCCACCTGGCGATGCACGTGGTGTCGCGGATCACCCCGTGTCCCAGCGAGAAGTTGCGCCGCTTGATGTGGAGCCTCGCGCTGTCCCCCGCCCGGACGGCCACGTCCGCGGCTCGGCCGTGGGACTCCGAGCCATCCCGCCTGCCGGCGGTCTACACCGGGGAGATGGGGGTGCTGAACCGGGTGCGGTCGCAATGGTCCCACGCGCGGGATTGGCGGCGGTATTTGGGGGCGTTGGGGGGGAAGGCCGCGAGCTGAGGGGTCGCCGGCTCGACGCAGCGTGAAAGTTCTGTTCTGGCATTGACTTCGGTGCCAGCCCGGGTGACATTTGTCGGCTCTCGTGGCAGATCGTTGTCCCGAGGTGTTTGGCCGACGAAACTGCGCGTCGGCGCCTGATGGGCCCGCACTGGGCGGGGGAGCTGCAGCGTCCGATCGGTCCCTTGAGGGGGATACCGATTCCCGAAAAGCGACGCAGGACAATTCAACGTCGAGTGCGGGATGGCTCGGCGCGCCATGGGTCCCCACACGTGCGGCAGCGGCGTGCGCACCCGGCGACGGCGGATGGATACCGGCCCCTGGCTGAAGGGGCGTCAGGTCCACCCGCGTTTTTGCTGGTGACGTTTTCTGGTGCGGCCGACAGGGCGTGCCTTGACGAGATAAACGACCGACAATGCCACGTACGACTCCGCTCGAGCATTACCGCAACATCGGCATCATGGCCCACATTGATGCCGGGAAGACGACCACGACCGAGCGCGTCCTCTATTACACGGGGAAGAGCCACAAGATCGGTGAGGTCCATGACGGTGCGGCGACCATGGACTGGATGGAGCAGGAGCAGGAGCGCGGGATCACCATCACCTCGGCGGCCACGACGTGCTTCTGGAAGCGGCATGGCTCGAGCCAGGACAAGGGTGAGGGGCCGGAGTACCGCATCAACATCATTGATACGCCCGGGCACGTGGACTTCACCGTGGAAGTCGAGCGGTCGTTGCGCGTGCTGGACGGTGCGGTAGCGCTGCTGGATTCCGTGGCTGGTGTGGAGCCCCAGACGGAGACGGTGTGGCGCCAGGCGGACCGGTATCGCGTGCCGCGGATGATCTTCGCCAACAAGATGGATCGCGTGGGGGCGAACTTCGAGCGCTGCGTGGAGATGATCCGCGACCGCCTGACGAAGGCCGCGTGCCCGATCCAGCTGCCCGTCGGCTCTGGTGAGTTGTTCACCGGGCACATCGATATCGTGGAGCGGAAGGAGTACATCTTCCACAACGAGACGCTCGGCAAGACGTTCGACGTGGTGGAAGTGTCGGATGAGTTCAAGGCGGCGGTGGAGCAGGCGCGCCACGAGCTGATCGAGGCGGTGGTGGAGCACGACGAGGCGCTGATGGAGAAGTACCTCGCCGGCGAGGAGCTGTCGGTGGACGAGATCCGCATGCTGATCCGTCGCGCGACCTGCTCGATGAAGTTCACGCCGATCCTCTGCGGCGCGTCGTTCAAGAACAAGGGGGTGCAGGCGCTGCTCGATGCCGTGATCGACTACCTGCCGGCTCCGGTGGACGTCGAGGCGATCCAGGGCCACCTGCCGCACCACGACGAGACGTTCGACACGCGCGCCGTGAGCGATGATGCGCCGTTTGCGGCGCTGGCGTTCAAGATTGCGACCGATCCGTTCGTCGGAAAGTTGACGTTCTTCCGGGTGTACTCCGGGGTGCTGGCGTCTGGCAGCCACGTGTACAACTCGACGAAGGACAAGCGCGAGCGCATTGGCCGCCTGCTGCAGATGCACGCGAACAAGCGCGAGGAGATTCCCGAGGTGCGGGCCGGGGACATTGCGGCGGCGATCGGGCTCCGGGATACCCGGACGGGCGACACGCTGTGCGATGATGACAACCCGATCATCCTCGAGGCGATGAAGTTCCCGATGCCGGTCATCGAGGTCGCGATCGAGCCGAAGACGAAGGCCGACCAGGACAAGCTCGGGATTGCGCTCAACAAGCTGGCGGAAGAGGACCCGACGTTCCGCGTGCATACGGACACGGAAACGGGCCAGACGATCATCGCGGGGATGGGCGAGTTGCACCTCGAGATCATCGTCGACCGCATGATGCGCGAGTTCAAGGTCGAGGCGAACGTGGGCCGTCCGCAGGTGGCCTATCGTGAGACGATCAAGAAGCGCGTCGACAAGGTCGAGGGGAAGTTCATCCGTCAGTCGGGCGGCAAGGGCCAGTACGGTCACGTGGTGATCAACGTGATGCCGGGCGAGGTCGGGCACGGGTTCGTGTTCGAGGACAAGATCGTCGGCGGCGTGATCCCGCGGGAATACATCGGCCCGGTCGAGCAGGGCATCAAGGAAGCGCTGGAGAACGGCGTGCTGGCCGGGTACCCGATGGTGGACGTGAAGGTGGAGCTGGTGTACGGCTCGTACCACGACGTCGACTCGTCGGAAATGGCGTTCAAGATTGCGGGCTCGATGGCGGTGAAGGAGGGGGCGGCGAAGGCCAACCCGATCCTGCTGGAGCCCATGATGAAGGTGGAAGTCGTGTCGCCCGAGCAGTACATGGGCGACGTCCTGGGCGACCTGTCGTCGCGCCGGGGCAAGATCGGCGGGATGATGCAGCGGGGCGAGGCACAGGTCATCGCCTCCACGGTCCCGTTAGGCGAGATGTTCGGGTACTCGACGCGGTTGCGCTCGATGACGCAGGGGCGCGCGGTGTACTCGATGGAGTTCTCGCATTACGAGGAAGTGCCGAAGAGCAAGGCGGAAGAGATCGTCTCGAAGAGCAAGTAACCAGCAGTCCAGTCCACTTCACCGGAACGCAGCAATGGCAAAGGCAAAGTTCGAGCGGAATAAGCCGCACGTAAACGTGGGAACGAT